>SHBF01000019.1 GCA_004212975.1 SAR86 cluster bacterium | reverse complement strand
AGAATATAATCTTGCTTTGGGACAAAGAAGAGCTGAGACAGTTAGCGACTATTTTGTTCTTAATGGAATAAGCAAAAGTAGAATCACCGTTAAAAGTTTTGGTGAAGAAAGACCTGCTGTAATTGGTCAAGATGAAATGAGTTATGCAAAGAACAGAAGAGTCGAAATTAATTAATGAGTTTTAGATTTCTTTTTTATAAATATTTAATTGTATTTTTATTTTTACCAATTTTAGTTTCTGCTAACGTAAATGATGATGCGAAAACAGACATCTTGTTTTTAAAGATTCAAGAACTTGAATTAGAAATTGCTGAATTAAGAAATAGGCTTGAATCCCAAAACTACCTAATTGAAAAGCTTATTGCAGAGTCAACTGATGCCGATGAAAATGAGTCAGAAAATTTAGAGAATTTAACCTTGAATGCAGATATAAGGTTTGCAGGTATTGAGGATCCTAAAAGCAAGGATCAGATTTATAATGCTGCAATAGAAGCACTTGAAGATCAAAACTTTGATAAATCATTAAATTTATTTATTTATTTTGTTGAAAGTTTCTCTGATGAAGAAAAAACACCTTTGTCATATTTTTGGTTAGGTGAAATTAGTTTGATTAAAAATGATCTTGAAAATGCTATGACCTTTTTTATGGAATTAATAAGCTCATATCCAAATCATTATAGAGTTCCTTTATCACATAAGAAGATTGGCGATATTTATTTACAATCTGACGATATGAAAAGTGCAAAAGATAAGTATAATTTTGTGGTAAGAGAGTATCCAAATAATACTGCCTCTTCCTTAGCCTTGCAGATATTGAAAAATATGGAATAATCACCATCTTCTAGTATGTATTACTATCAATGTGGGTCGCTAGCTCAGCTGGTAGAGCAGTTGGCTTTTAACCAATTGGTCACAGGTTCGAATCCTGTGCGACCCACCATATTTGGGGATTTTTTTGATTAATTCTATTAAGAATTCTATCTCAAAGGACTCTTTTTTTGGTTCCTTATTATTTTTTTTAGTTCTTTCATCTTGGTATACGTTAAGACCAGTTAGAAATGAAATGGCAGTAGCTAATGTTGATGAGTTACCATATCTTCTTGCAGCAGGTGCATTAGCAATGCTAATAATTAATCCTATTTATTCCTGGATAGCATCAAGATCAAATCTAAAAAAAATAATACTATATTGCTATTCGTTTTTAATATTGAATTTAATACTATTTCTTTTGAGTTGGAGAACATTTGGTCTTGGCGATTCAATATGGTTAGGAAGAATTTTTTACGTTTGGTGCAATGTATATTCTTTTTTTGTAGTTTCATTATTTTGGGTTGTAATCATAAATTTATATAGAGACTCAAAGAAGAGATCTTTTTATGGTGTCATAATGGCTGGAGGCTCACTTGGAGCAATATTTGGTTCTGAGATTTCAAAAAGGTTTTCAGGATCTTTTGATGAGCTTGGCCTAGAGTTATTTTCTTTATCTGCAGCATTATTTCTTTTTTTAGCCATGCTCCTTGCTTTATACATGCTTTCAATTTCGAATAATGATCAAACTATTGACACTGATAATGCAGGTGGTGGTAGTTTTGATGCAATCAAAAATTCTTTACAAATTAATGAAGTAAGAAGTATTGCATCTTATGTTTGGATTTGGACAGCTTTAATGACAGTTCAATGGATTACAGCAATAAATATTGTTGAAGATTGGTCACAAAACTCAGAACAAAGATTACGATTTTTTGCAATAATGGAGCAAGTAATATCTCCATTAACTTTAATCGTTCAACTCTTTTTTACGAATTTAATTATTAAAAAAATTGGCATAAAAAATATTTTATTAGGCTACGGCATATTGTTCTGTAGTGCATTCATACTGTATGGTCTAATTCCCTCAATAATTTCAGTAGGTGTTGTGACTGTCTTTTTAAGAGTTTTTGAATATGGAATAAACAAGCCAACTAGAGAAACTATTTTTAGTACCTTCAAAAAAAATGATAGATATAAGTCAACAGTATTTATTGATACCTTTATATCTAGGTTTGGTGACTTATCCGGAAGTGGATTTATTGCTATTGGAAAATTAACAAGCATTGCTGCAAATAGTTTGCCATTAATAGCAATTCCAATAGCAGGTTTTCTATCTATGTTAGGTATCAGGATATCTAGAAATATTAATACTAAAGACCTCTAGATTCGTTAATTTCTTTTTTAATTTCAACCATTTTAGTCATTATTCTCTCAGATACCTGAAAATTATTTTGTGTTAGCTTTAAAGCAAATTCTAATTGATTCAACGCTCTTTCATTTTGCCCTAGAAGTAAAAAATATTCGGCTCGACTTTGATGGTAACCAATAATGTTTTTGCTACTTCTTTGAATTTCAGAGAGTAAAAGCCACAAGTCAGGATTATTATTTTTTCTTAGAAGTTGATCTCTTATTATTTCTTCTGATTCAAAGTATCTCTCCATTGACAATAGTATTTTTGATTTAGATATTGAAAGGGGATAGTTTCTTGGAGATATTTCCAAAAATTTATTTACATGAACTAGTGCATCTTCATATTTTCCAGATTCAAAAAGAAAATCCACCTTAGTATTGTTCAAAACTAAATTTTTGGGATATGAAGATATTAGCCTATTAATTAATTCAAGACTCTCCTCATAATTATTATTTTTTTGATGAGCAAGTGCTAAACCATATAAGTTAGATTCTGTAGGATCTTGATTTACACGCTCCCTAAATTTTCTTACAGAATTTTGAAAAATATTTTCATAATAAATTTCTAATCTAGCTTTAATTAAAGAAAATTCTAGTGAATTTTTTTTTGTACCTTCTGTTGGTAAATTTTCTGCAGCGTTAAATGCATCGCTTATTCTTGAGGAAGAAAGTGGATGAGTAAGCAAAAATTCTGGTGGGAGATCCCCAGATAGCCTTCTTATCTCATTCATATTTTCAAACATTTCTCCCATTGATTCTGGGTGATACCCTGCCTTAACAAGATTTGCAAAACCAACTCTATCCGCCTCTTTTTCGAACAATCGACTATACCTAAGGCTCTGAGATTGAAGTATTGCTGGACCTACTGCCATAGCATTTGGGTTATTACTAATTAGTGCAATAGCGATTGAAGAGACCATTACAAGTGCTGAAGCAAGATTACTATCTTGTGATTTGAGAACATTTCTTGCAAAGTGCCTTTGACTAAGATGAGCTAATTCATGAGCAAGTACTGATGAAAATTGTCCTTCATTATCTGAATATAGAAACAATCCTCCATTAACGCCAATTATTCCGCCAGGAGCAGCAAATGCATTTAAGGAGTCATCATCAATTAATAAAATCTTAAAGTATCTATCTTTAACTTGGCTATATTCAGAAAGTCTATAAATTAAATGCTCTGTGTATTCAAAAATAATTGGATCTGATATTAAAGGTGCATTTGAGTATACTTGTTGAAGAAACATTTCACCTATAGCTTTTTCTTCATCAGAAGAAACCGCTCCCGAGACACGATCACCAAGTTCGGGCAAGTCTATTTCTTTAATACCTTCATTAAATGCGACAAGGTTTATCGAAATAAATATCGTTAAAATTGATGTTATAAGAATCTTCATTACAAAAATAATAACTAAAATTTTTAGTTAGAACAGTATATAGAAGAAAAGTTTAATATTTTTTAGCAAATTCTTATATATAATGTCCATAGAATTTATATGATCAAACATTTTAAAAATATATTCAGGCGCATTTTTAGTAATGAGGAAACAGTTATATTTTTTTTAATAATCCTCTTAACTTTAATTTTGTTTAGTTTGTTTATTGAGATTTTGACTCCTTTTATTATAAGTATTGTTGTTGCATATTTACTAGTAGGTCTTCAAAAAAAGATAGAAACATATGGAGTTACTCAACCTGTTTCAACAATAATCGCATTCTCAGTATTTATTATTGTTGGAGCAGCCATGTTTACTTGGCTCATTCCTTTACTATATGTCCAATTACAATCCTTTGTGCTTGATATACCAAGATTATTTAATGAATTTTTAAATTTTGTCTCTACAATACCTGCAACATTTCCAGATTTGGTTAATTCAGATCAAATTTCTGTATTTTTCCAGGCAGTATCATCAGAGCTTTCATCAATAACGCAAAATATCGTTAAATCTTCAATCTCTGGAATTCAGAGTACTATAACAGTGCTTTTATATATTATTTTATTTCCAATACTTGTTTATTTTTTCCTATTTGATAGAAAAAATATAATCGAGGGCTGTCTAAGGATTATTCCTGGTGATAGAGCAATGCTTTCACAAGTTTGGTCTGAAATGGATGTTCAGCTAAGTAATTACGTAAGAGGTAAAGTTCTTGAGATATTTATAGTGGGGATTGCTGCAGCAATTCTTTTTGCTTCATTCGGCCTTAATTATGGAGCTTTATTAGCTGTACTAGTAGGGCTATCAGTATTGATACCATTTGTTGGAGCTTTCTCAATCACAATCCCTATAGTAATTATTGGGCTTTTGCAGTTCGGTTTGGGTACGCAATTTTACTTATTAATTGGCCTTTATTTATTACTTCAATTTCTTGATGGAAATCTTTTAGTACCAATAATTTTTTCAGAGGCTGTAAAGTTACATCCCATAGTAATAATACTCGCAGTATTTATCTTTGGAAGTTTATTTGGTTTTTGGGGCGTATTCTTTTCTATCCCATTAGCAACATTTATAAAAGCTGTGTGGAATGCTTGGCCTGGATTGTCGTAAATAGAAATTTATAATTTAAAGTTTTTTAACTTCTTCCAATACTTCTTCAACATGACCATTAACTTTAACAGATCTCCATTCTTTAACTACTTTACCATCTAAAGATATTAAAAATGTTGACCTATCAATACCAAGGTATTCCTTTCCATACATAGATTTTAATTTAATAACATCGAAAGATTTGCACATTTTTTCCTTAGGATCAGATAAAAGGTCAAAAGGAAAGGACTGCTTTAGTTTAAAATTTTCATGAGATTTTATGCTATCCCTTGAAACTCCAAGAATTTCTGTATTGAGTTTTTGGAAACTTTTATAATTATCTCTAAAGTCTTGTCCCTCAGTGGTACAACCTGGTGTACTATCTTTTGGATAAAAATAAATAACTATATTTTTTCCAATAAAATCGTCATTTGATAAATTTTTATTTCCAGTACAATCTCCTGAAAATTTTGGACATTTTTTTCCTTCAAGTTTTTTTTCCATGTTTTCCTTTTAAATATTTTAAATAAAATAGTGTATAGTCGTATTTTTTACTTATTTTAAGAATGATGCAAGCATTAAAAGGTAGTTTAGTAGCTTTAGTTACACCGATGGAAGAGAGCGGCGAAGTTGACTATGAGTCATTGGGAAAACTTATAGATTGGCATATTAATCATGGCACTAATGGCATAGTATCTGTTGGCACTACTGGAGAGTCAGCTACGCTAGATGTTGATGAACATCTGGAAGTCATTAAACATACAGTAGAGCATGTTAATTCTAGAGTCCCTGTAATAGCTGGAACTGGTGCTAACTCGACTTCAGAGGCAATAGAGTTAACTCAAGAGTCAAAACAAAACGGTGCAGATTTTGCCTTAATTGTTACACCATATTACAACAAACCAACTCAAAAAGGACTTATAAGTCATTACACAAAACTTGCAAACGAGGTCGATATACCACAAATTTTATACAATGTACCTTCAAGAACTGCATGTGATATTTTACCTGAAACAGTTGAGATTCTATCGACTCATAATAATATTGTCGGCATTAAAGAGGCTGTTGATTCTAAAGAAAGAATTGATGATTTAATAACCATTTCATCCAATAACCAAAATTTTCAATTATTTTCAGGAGATGATCCTTCATTTATAAAGATGATTCAAAAAGGTGGCGATGGAGTAATTTCAGTGGCTGCGAATGTTGTACCAAGCAAAATATCAGAGATATGTAAACTTGTTGAAGAAAAAAAACATGATGAAGCTACTTTTATTGATAATACTCTTTCAAATTTATATGATCTTTTGTTTATTGAATCAAATCCAATACCAGTAAAATGGATGTTATTTAAAATGAACTTAATAAAAAACTCTATTAGGTTACCACTTGAAGAACTTGATGAAATATATCAAGAAGATATTATAAATGAGATGTTAAAATTGGAATTAATATGAAACATTTATTTACTTTTTTACCATTAATATTTTTTGTTACGTCCTGTTCAATAATAGGAGGACCCAATGGTTACTTTCCAGAAAAAAAATATGACTTTTTGGAAGAAGAAATTGAAGCTGACATAACTTTACCAAGCGACTTAGATTCTCCTGATACTGAGAATCACTATCCAGTCGGGGACCCATCAAACTTAGAAAACGTATTGGAAGTTCCTAAGCCAAGACAAATTTTTTCTTCATCAGGTGATAGTTCTGTCCAACTCAGAAGACTAGGAGAGTTGATGTGGATATACATAGAAACTCTTCCTTCTACCTCATGGCCTATATCAAAAAATTATTGGGATACATCTGAATATGATGTTATTAAGGCTGATCCAGTTTCCGGAGAAATAGATATAGATTTCTCACAATCATCAAAATTACAAATGAGAGTTGAGCATGGGATAAAGGAGGCATCAACAGAAGTATTCCTTTACAAAATTAATAAAATTAGTGGCGATATTGAGAGTGATCCTGAGTTTGTGCAAATGGAAATGGAAAAAATGATAGATTATTACGCAGATTCTTTATCGAATTTCACAGGCACATCTCTTGCGGCACAAAACTTAAATGAAATGAAGAAAGCAAAAATCTTCACTGAAGATGGAATGACTGTTATTTCTTTAGATTTAAACTTTGATCGTGCATGGTCATCTGTTAGTAAAGCTTTAAACGCTGCTGAAATAGTAACAAATGATAGAGATAGAAGTAATGGAACATTCTACGTGAGTTTTGCTGAAAAAGACGAAAGAAGATTTAGACTTTTTGGAGGCAGAAGCTCAAGTGATAATTCTCAAAATAATGAATTTGGAAAGAGCTCCCAATTTGAAATAACAATTACACAAGAAAATAATAAATCATATGTAAGAGCAATATCAAAAAATGGTAATATTGATGAGTCAGAATTACTTTTATCAAAAATAAATGAGTCTTTAAGCTAATGAAAAAAATTAATGAAATAACTAAAGGTAAAGCCAAATCTATGTTCTCAACTGAGAATGAGGATCATTTAATTATGCATTTTAGTGATGATACTTCGGCATTTGATGGTAAAAAAAGAGAAGCTTTATTAGGTAAGGGAGCTGTCAATAATCAATTTAATGCATTCATTATGAATCATCTAAAAGATAATGGTGTTGAATCTCATCTAATTGAAGTAATTGATAGCACTGACTCACTTGTTTATAAATTGGATATGTTTCCAATAGAGTGTGTGATTCGAAATAGAGCTTCAGGCTCAATATGTAAGAGACTAGGAACAGAAGATGGCTTAGTGCTAGAAAATCCATTATTTGAATTTTTCCTTAAAGATGATGATTTAGGCGATCCTTTAATTAATGATGAGCATATTATTTCATTTGGATGGGCCAGTTATGAACATATACAAGAAATGAAAAAACAGACATATTTAGTTAATGAAATATTATCAAAATTATTTCTTGATTCTGGTCTTATATTGGTTGATTTTAAAGTTGAGTATGGTCTTTACAAAGATAAAATATTACTTGCAGATGAATTCACTCCTGATGGATGTAGATTATGGGATTCAGAAACTTTGAAAAAAATGGATAAGGATAGATTTAGACAAGGTTTAGGTGACGTCGTAGAATCATATCACCAAGTCGCAGATAGACTAGGTATGAATATAGAAACTTGACTAAATTAGTCAGGTATTTATAATTCACTCCGTGAGACTAACTACAAAGAGTAGATATGCTGTTAGCGCACTTACAGAATTAAGTTTTTTGCAGGTCTCAGGACCAGTTTCTTTAAGTGATATTTCAGCAAATCAAAATATTGAATTAACTTATCTTGAGCAGATATTTAGGAAGTTAAGGATTGCTGGTATCGTTAAGAGTATAAGAGGAAGAAACGGTGGATATTTATACGCTAAAGATCCATCAAGTATTTCAATAAAAGAGGTCATGCATGCCGTTGATGAAGTGCTTGATGCTACTAAATGTTCAGGAACTTCTGCATGCCACAATGGTAAAAAGTGCAGTACTCATGATTTATGGCATGAGTTAAATATCGTTGTTGAAGAATATTTAGAAAAAATAACAATAGAGAGCCTTGTAGAAACTAATAATAGTCCATATATTAAGGTTAAAGAGATAAATTAGATGAGCACACAATCCACAATTTATTTAGACTACGCATCAACAACCCCAGTTGACCCTAGAGTAGCATCTAAAATGATGGAGTTTTTGACTCCTGAGGGAGAGTTTGGAAATCCTGCTTCACGTTCACATCGATTTGGATGGAAAGCTGACGAAGCTGTTGAAGAAGCAAGATCTCATGTTGCAAATTTAGTCAATTGTGATCCAAGAGAAGTTGTCTGGACGTCTGGTGCAACAGAAGCAGACAATTTGGCTATAAAAGGTGTTGCTAGATTTTATAAGTCTAAGGGCAATCACATTATTACCTCAAAGATTGAACATAAGGCAGTTTTAGATCCATGCAGGCAACTGGAAAGAGAAGGTTTCGAAATTACTTATCTCGATCCAGATGATAAAGGTGTCATAAGCCCAGAAACAGTAAAAGCCGCAATTAAGGATTCAACCGTCCTAGTTTCAATTATGCATATTAATAATGAGCTTGGAACTGTCAATGACATATCAAAGATTGGTGATGTTACCAGAGATAAAGGAATTTTCTTTCATGTTGATGCTGCCCAGAGTACAGGTAAAGTGAATATTGACCTAGAAAAAATGTCAGTTGATCTTATGTCCTTTTCTGCTCATAAAACATATGGGCCAAAAGGTGTTGGCGCATTATACGTAAGAAGAAAACCTAGAGTTAGACTTGAGGCTTTAATCCATGGTGGTGGTCATGAAAGAGGTATGAGATCTGGAACTCTAGCAACTCATCAAATCGTAGGCATGGGCGAAGCATTCCGCTTGGCTAGTAAAGAAATGGAAGAAGATCACAAAAAAATCTCTAAATATCATGAAAAATTTTTAGACAAAGTAAAAGAAATCGATCATGTATACATTAATGGTGATCTTAATAATAAAGTTCCAAATATTTTAAATGTAAGTTTTAATTTTGTTGAAGGGGAGTCTCTAATAATGGGATTAAAAGACATTGCAGTTTCATCAGGCTCTGCATGTACATCAGCAAGTTTGGAACCTTCATATGTATTAAGGGCCTTGGGAAGAAAAGATGAATTAGCTCACAGCTCAATAAGGTTTTCTTTTGGAAGATTCACAAGTGATGATGATGTAAATAATACCTTAGATATTCTTGGTAACGTCGTCCATAGACTCAGAGAGCTTTCCCCGCTTTGGGAAATGCATCTCGATGGAATTGATTTAGATACAGTTGAATGGAACGCACATTAGGAGAACAGCATGGCATATAGTAAAAAAGTGGTAGAAAAATTTGAAAATACATTAAATAACCCTGAAGCATTTAAAGTAGGGAGATTTGATCCAAAAGATGCAAATGTTGGAACAGGCATGGTTGGAGCGCCAGCGTGTGGTGATGTTATGAAGTTGCAAATTAAGTGTGAACCAAAAGGCAATACTCATGTAATCAAGGATGTGAAATTCAAAACATATGGCTGTGGATCTGCTATAGCATCATCAAGCGAACTTGTTGAAATGCTAATTGGTAAGACTCTAGAAGAAGCAAAAGCAATCAAGAACGTAGAAATTGTTGAGGCTTTAGAGTTACCACCAATAAAAATTCATTGTTCTGTCCTTGCAGAGGATTCAATTAGGCAGGCAATTGAAGATTACGAAGCAAAACAATAAATAAGTCATGGAAACATTTAATTCCACAGATCTAAACTTTTCAGATAGCGTGATAGAGCATTTTTCAAAAGTTTTAAAGGAAAGAGGAAAGGGTATAGGTATTAGATTAGGAATCAAAGAGGCAGGATGTTCAGGGTACGAATACACTTTTGGTTTTGTTGATGACGTCATTGATGATTTTATAACTTATGAGAAAGGTGGTTGTAAAATTTTTATTGATGCAAACAGCTTATCTTTTTTGAAAGGTAGTATGGTTGATTATGTTGATGAGGGTCTAAATCAAGGTATTAAATTCAAGAACCCAAATGCAAAAGCTGTATGCGGTTGTGGCGAAAGTTTTACACTTTAGATTATGGCTAAAATAAAGATATGGCCTCACGAGGAAATATGCCCCAATGGTGCTGAAATAGAGTCTTTACCAGAAGAGACAATTTGTGAGGCAGCATTAAGAAATAATATCAAAATCGAGCACGCATGTGAGATGTCTGCTGCATGCACAACATGTCATTGCATAGTTAGAAAAGGTTTTGAAACACTTGAAGACGCAAGTGATATAGAAGAAGATTTGCTTGACAAAGCCTGGGGCTTAGAGCAAACATCAAGATTAAGTTGCCAAGCTGTTCCTCCAGATAATGAGGAAATTGAAATAGAGCTACCTAAATACAATATTAATATGGTATCGGAAGATCATTAATGCAAGATCTTGATTGGCTTGATGTTCTGGATATAGCAATTGAGCTAAATGATAGATTTCCTGATATGGATCCCCAATGGATTAGTTTTCCTGATTTACATAAAAAGATTTGTAATCTAGATAATTTTATAGGAGATCCTGAAAAATCTAACGAAAAAATTCTAGAAGCTATTCAAATGCATTGGATAGAAGAAAACCAATAACTTTAATATAATAACCAATTATTTTTTAGGGATATTAATATGTCTATCGAGAGAACACTTTCAATTATTAAACCAGATGCAGTTGGTAAAAATGTTATTGGAAAAATAATATCAAGATTTGAAGAAAATAATCTTTATCTTGTTGCGGGTAAATTAGTTCACTTATCAGATGAAATGGCATCGGGATTTTATGCTGAACATGAAGGTAAACCATTTTTTAACGACCTAAAAAAATTCATGACTTCAGGACCAGTTTTTGTTCAAGTATTAGAAGGTGAAAATGCAGTTCAAAAAAATAGAGACTTGATGGGCAGTACTAACCCTAAAGAAGCCGCTCCAGGAACAATTAGAGCAGATTTTGCTAATAGCATTGATGCAAACGCTGTTCATGGGTCAGACTCTGCTGAAAGTGCTAAAAGGGAGATTGAGTATTTCTTTAATACAGAAGAAATATTGAATAAATAAGTTGTCAAAAAAAATTAATCTTTTGGGTTACTCATTTGAGTCGCTCAAAAGCTTTTTTTCTGAGCTAGGTGAACCCGAGTATAGAGCAAAGCAATTGCTAAGCTGGATCCATCAAAAAGGCGTCATAGATTTTGACAACATGACAGATTTTAATAAAGACTTAAGAAAGAAATTAAATTCTGTCTCAATAATAAAACCCCCCGAAATTTATAAAGAATACATTTCTGATGAGGGCACAAAAAAATATCTAATAAAACTTGATTCAGGTTCAGTTATCGAAATGGTCATAATTCCTGAAAAAAACAGAAGAACGCTATGCGTTTCATCTCAAGCAGGTTGTGCTTTGCAGTGTACTTTTTGCGCAACAGGAGCTCAGGGATTTGATCAAGATTTAAGTAGTGATGAAATTATAGGTCAAATGTGGTTAGCTAACTTTAATAACAATAAACCAATTACGAATGTAGTTTTTATGGGCATGGGGGAACCTCTTCTAAATTATGATGCTGTTATAGAATCGGCTAAAATTATGAAACATCAAAATTCATATGGACTTTCTAGAAAAAGAATAACAATTAGCACTTCTGGAATAGTTCCAAAGATTAATAAACTATCAAGAGATATTGATGTTTCACTTGCAATATCACTTCATGCGCCAGATGATAAATTAAGAGACGAAATAGTCCCAATAAATAAAAAATATCCTATAAAACAATTAATCGAAGCCTGTAAGAATTATTTAAGCCACTTTGAACCAAAAAAAAATATTACTATGGAATATATAATGATAGATGGAGTAAATGATTCAATAAATCATGCTAAAAAACTTGCAGTCTTGTTATCAAATGTTTCTTGCAAGATTAATTTAATACCATTTAACAGCTTTAATGGCTCTGACTATAGACGATCAAAGGAAAGTACAATGAAATCTTTTAAAAAATATTTAATAAAAAAAGGATTCATTACAACATTGAGAGTCACGAGGGGAGATGGTGTTGATGCTGCTTGTGGTCAATTAGTTGGAGAACTCTCAAATACAATAAAGGGTAAGAATTTAATTAAGCATAGATCAATATAATGAGTAACGAATTAAAGTCAGCTAGTTCTGTAAAAACAGGAAAAAAATTTTCTGAAAAAAGAAATAACATTGGTTTTACAATTGAAGAGATTTCTGAAAAGATATTTATCAATAAAGACTATATCAGCGCAATAGAAAAAGGAAATTATAGTATCTTTCCAAGCGAATCATTTGCGAAAGCTTATTTTAATAAATACAAAAATTTTTTAAAAATTTCACCAGAATTTCCAAGTCTTTTTGACCAAAAAATAGAGAAAAAACATAAGAAAATTTCTAATGAGATTGCTTTTGAAAATAGTTTTGATTTCATTTTTAATAATTTATATGTGATTGTTGCTATAGCTTTAATAGTTATTTTTGGAATTTATTATTTATTTAAAAGTGAACCGCTATCTGATGTTGTTCCTCAAGAAAATATCAATGTCAATAATGTTGCAGAAATTGTAGAAAATGTGAATCAAAAAAATCAATCATCAACCAGTACACAAAATATAGATAAAAATCTTATTTTAGAATTTTCAGGAGAATCTTGGATTGAGTTATATGTTGAAAATGAGCTCGTTGAGGCACAGATATTTTCTAATGGAGATATTTATGAGCGTCAAATTGAAATACCTTTTAAAATAATTGTTGGTAATGCTGATTTTGTTAAAGGGTCATATAATAATACTGAAATAGATTTTTTGACTAATGCTAATAGACTAACTGGGGTAAATACCATTAATTTTTAAATGAGTAACTGGATCAAAAGAAAAAAAACTAAAGTCGTAAAGGTTGGTAATGTCCCTGTTGGAGGCAATAATCCAATATCAATTCAATCTATGACAAACACAGACACCTGTGATGAGGTTTCAACTATAAACCAAATCAAGGATCTTGAAGCAGCAGGCGCAGATATTGTTAGAGTCTCTGTTCCAGGATTTGAAGAAGCAAAAGCATTTAAAAAGATCAAAAATGCAGTAAATATTCCATTGGTAGCTGATATTCATTTTGATTATAAAATAGCTCTAGAAGTTGCAGATTCTGCAGATTGTCTTCGAATAAATCCTGGTAATATTGGAAAAGAAGACAGAGTAAAAGAAGTTATAAGCGCTGCAATTGATAATGATATTCCAATCAGGGTAGGAGTTAATGCTGGTTCACTAGAAAAAGATCTTCAAAAAAAATATGGTGAACCAAATGCAGATGCTTTAGTAGAGTCTGCGCTTAGGCATGTTGATATTTTAGATAAATTTAACTTCGAAAATTACAAAATGAGTCTTAAGGCGTCAAATATTGAAATGACAGTAGAAGCATACAGAAAAATCTCAAATATAATTGATCAGCCTCTTCATCTTGGAATTACTGAAGCTGGAAGTTACAGAGCTGGAACGGTAAAGTCATCTATCGGTGTTGGGATGCTTTTGTCAGAGGGAATTGGAGACACTATACGAATTTCTCTAGCATCTGATCCTGTAGATGAAATTAAAATCGGATGGGATATATTGAAGAGCCTCAACATAAGAAGTAGAGGGGTTAAAATTGTTGCATGTCCGAGTTGTTCAAGACAAAACTTTAATGTTATTGAAGTTGTTAACGAACTTGAACAAAGGTTAGAGGATATTTCAGATGATATAGAGGTAGCTATTATTGGTTGTTACGTGAATGGTCCAGGTGAAAGCAAGGCCGCAACCATTGGACTAACTGGAGCAAGCCCAAATAATCTTTTGTATGTTGACGGCACTCCCAACAAAAAAATTTCAAATGAGGATCTTGTTGATGAGCTTGAAGAGCAGGTGAGATCCAAAATCTCAAAACAAAAAATTGAATCTGAAAAGATCATTCTGAGAAGTTAATATGGAAAAGATTAATTCATTAACAGGAATGACTGATTTGATTGAGACTAAGGCAGATGAGAATGTGTTAGCCAATAAAGTATTCCAAACCGAAAAAATATTGAAAGAAATTTTTACTAATTATGTGATGTCTGAAATCAGAACACCTGCTCTGGAAAATACAAATCTTTTTAAGAGATCAGTAGGCGATACTTCAGATATAGTTAATAAAGAACTCTATACTTTCTCAGATAAAAATGACAAAAGCATAACACTTAGACCTGAAGGAACTGCAAGTGTTATGAGATCTATTATTGAAAAAAAATTAGATGGAGAAACTCATAAGTTATGGTATTTAGGGCCAATGTGGAGGTATGAAAGACCTCAAAAAGGAAGATATAGACAGTTCAATCAGGCAGGAATAGAAATTTTGGGTTATCCAGAAGGTGCTCCAGAATTTGAAATGATTTCTTTGATATGTGAACTCAATAGAAAATTACAAATAAGAAAACCGCTCATAAAAATTAATCATCTTGGAGACTCTAATACGAAAAAATTATTTTGTAAGGCGCTTGTAGATTATTTAACACCAATGAAATCTGATTTAGAAGAAAAAGATTTATTAAGATTAGATAGCAATCCTTTAAGAATTTTAGACTCAAAAAATCCAAATACTATAGAGATTTTGAAGAAGGCGCCCTCAATTTCAGATTATCTGCAAGATAGTTCAAAAGAGTTACTAAAATCTATACAGGAATTATTTTCTGACAAATGTGAAATTCAAATAGATTTCAACTTAGTAAGGGGCTTGGATTATTATACTGGCTTTGTTTTTGAGGCAATATCAGAAGATTTAGGTGCTCAAGATGCATACTTAGGCGGTGGTAGGTATGATAATTTGAGTGCACAACTTGGAGGTAAAGATCTTCCAGCTATAGGAATGGCTATAGGTATTGAAAGACTTGCTCTCATTTCATATCAAGAAAATAAAAATAGAACTTTAATTTCTTTCATAATTATTTCTAGTACTTCTGAAGCAAAAGCATATAAAATATCGCACGAACTTAGATCAATTAACAAAAATATTGATATTGATGTTCAATTATCTCAAGGAAGCTTAAAATCTAAATTGAGAAGGGCTAATAAGAATGGGGCTGCATACGCGTTTATAGTAGGAGACGAGGAGATAGAATCAAAGACAGTGATTATAAAACCACTAAATAAAGAAGATTCAGACCAATCTACTATGAATTTAAACGAAATAGAAAAATTTATTAAAAATTTAAGTTAGAGCTTAATTATGAATAACGTATACGAAAATGAAATGAGATTCGCTCCATTTTTAAAATTTATTGATAAATATAAGAATTTACTTATTTTGTTGGCTGTTATACTTCTTGGTGCTGTTACTTATTTTGTTGTAAATAATCAGCTAGAGAAAAAGAAATCTGAGCAGGCAGCTTTAGTCTACAAAGAATGGCTTGTAGAAATATCTCAAGAAAATCCAAATAATGAAAATCTAAATAATTTACTAGATAAATTTTTAAATGATTATAAAAATACTGGCTATACGCAGTTAGCATTACTGAGTAAAGCAAATTTTGATGCAAATTCTAATAACTATATGGATTCGCTGGACAACTTTAAAAAACTCATTGAAATAACCAATGGATTTAATGGAAATAGAATTTATAACAAAATTGGAAGAGTAAGTGCCTCAAGATTACTTCTCTCGATGGAGAAACATGATGAAGCTCTTGAAATGATTGATTTATATTCATCATCAGACACAAATGGCTATATTCATGAACTAACTGGAGATATTTTGCTTGAGCAAGGGAAAATCGACTTGGCAATATCTCAATATGAAAAAGCTGCAAATAAATATACTGATGAATCTTCACAAACTATTGTTGCAATGAAGATTTCCAACATTGATATGT
>SHBF01000018.1 GCA_004212975.1 SAR86 cluster bacterium | reverse complement strand
ACAGATGTGGAATTATGGTCCCTTTGGAATGACTCTTTTAACAACATTTAATAATGGAAATGCAACTCAATCTGAGGGATGTGTTTACGACGATGAAAATAGAACTCTTTTCATATCTGAAGAACAGGATAGAGGTATTTTAAGAGCCTATAAGATAAATAACGAATTAGATTTTTCAAATCCTATTATTATTGATAATAGATCTGGAAATATAGATGGTGATCCTGAAGGTGTAACAGTTTATAAGTCTTCTGAAAAAGATGGCTATGTTATCGTTTCATCTCAAGGTGATAGTTCTTTTAATATTTATAATCGACAAGAGCCCTATAACTATCTAGGTAGTTTTAAAGTTGGTAGCAACAAAGGCATTGATAATGTTAATGACACCGATGGTATTGACGTTATTAATTTTAATTTTGGTAATAAATATCCTATGGGTTTATTTGTTCTTCAGGATGGAACAAATGATGGTAAAAATAAGGTTAAGAGACAGAATTTTAAATATGTTTCTTTTGCTGATGTTCTAGAAAAATTAGATCTTTAGTTTCTTTATAAATTCTATAATATCCTTAGAAAGTGATTCAGGTTGCTCTAAGGCTGCAAAATGTCCGCCTTTGTGAGTATTCCATTGAACCACATTATAGATTTCTTCAGCCCATGCTCTTGGAGGTGCAATTAAGTCTCTTTCAAAAACTGCGCCTGCCATAGGTTGCTTAACGTTCTCAAAAGAAAATCCTAGGTCTCCATTTTCTTTATACAATCTTGTTGATGAGGTTATTGATTCACTAAACCAATACAATGATACTATTGCCAAAACTTCATCATCAGAAACAACTAGTTTGTTCTCTTCACCATCAAACCAGCCATAAAACTTCTCTACAATCCATGCAGCCAGTCCAACAGGAGAGTCATTTAAGCCATAACCAAGTGTTTGTGGTTTTGTTTTTTGTATCTCATAGTACCCAACTCCTTGTTCTTTATATTTTTCATAATTTGCCATTAATTTTTGTTCTTCTTGTGAGGTATTTTCTAATGGATCTTTATCAGCAGGTGGCCAAGCAATAATCATATTAAGGTGAATGCCAATACAATGATCTGGATGAAGTTCAGCCATCCATTTGCTTATGGTAGCTCCCCAGTCACCACCTTGAACAATATATTTATCATATCCAAGAGCTATTAAAAGCTCATGCTGCAAAATAGCAATCTGTTTGGAATCCATGCCAACTTCTTTTGGTTTATCGGAAAATCCAAATCCTGGAAGAGCAGGACAAATAATATCAATTGGTATATCAGAGTTTTGAATTATTGGTATTATTTTTAAAAATTCCTGGATGCTTCCAGGCCATCCATGAGTCATTACTAATGGAATAGCATTATTGCTGTTTGACTTTGAATGAAGGAAGTGAAGCTTAAGTCCAGACTTAGTTGTATATCTGAAACTACCAATATCATTAATTTTCTTTTCATGATCTCGCCAATTAAATTCATTTCGCCAATAATTAGTCAGTTCTTTTAAGAAATTAAGATCCGTTCCATGAGACCATTTATGATTAATTTCATCAGGCCATCTTGTTAGATCTATCTTTTTATTTAGTAAATCAATATCTTTTTCAGATACCTTTACTATAAATTCTTCTATATTTTTCATATGCAATTATTTAGTGTAATTTATATCACACCTTAAATATATTGAAGTAAAATATCATTTTAAAAATCTTATGTTTGAAAATATTGAATCTTTTTTAAGTAACAATAATGAATTAGCTTGGATAGCTATATTTATGTTTGCATTTATGGAGTCTTTCATCCTTTCTGGAATTATTGTTTCAAGTGCAATTTTATTTTCGGTTTGCATATTTGTATTCAATATGGAACTTCTACCTTTATATTCAATTGTACTAATAGCAATGTTGGGTGCGCACCTTGGTGATGTATCTGGTTTCTTTTTTGGAAAAACGGTTGGACCAAGCCTTCTATCGTCAAAATTTATGGTGAAAAGAGAAAAGACTGTTAAAAGGGCTCAAAATTTTTTAGATAAAACTGGGTCTTATACAGTAATCTTAGGAAGGTTTGTGCCTGCAATTAGACCAATAGTTCCATTTTTACTTGGAATTTCTGATCTAAAACCTGTAAGATTTTACTTTGCAGACGTTATAGCATGTGCATGTTGGGGAACTGCTCTAGCATTACTTGTAACGGGTGTTGGTTCATTATTAGGATAAAATTATGTTAAGTATGTTCATATTAGTTGTCAGCTCAATAGCAGTTTTATTTTTACTTTTCCAATTAATCAAAGCGAGCAGGCAAGGCAGATTTCTTCAAACTCTAAGAGATTTACTGATAGTGTTGTTGGCAATCATTATGACAGCAGCAATTTTTTATATTGGTTTTAGATTCTTTAGGAATTTCCTCTAGTCTCTTATGTCATCTACATTATTTGAAAAAATAATAAATAAAGAAATACCGTCTGAAATATTATATGAAGATGATATTTCTTTTGTGATTAAGGATATTAATCCTCAGGCACCAACACATTTATTAATAATTCCAAAAAAAGTAATACCAAAATTATCTGATTCAACTCAAGAAGATCAAGAAATCCTTGGTCATTTAATGCTTGTTGCTGGCAAAGTTGCTGAAGATTTAGGTCTTGATGAAACCTTTCGACTAGTTGTTAACAATGGAGCTAAGGCAGGTCAAAGTGTTTTTCACTTACATATTCACTTGTTGTCTGGAAGGTCTTTAAATTGGCCACCTGGTTAAAAAAATAACCAAGCTCCAATTCCTAAAGCAAGAACAATCAAACCAATCCCAATTGCAAAAAAGCTACCGTATTTAACTGTATTGTTATCGTCCATGAAAACTACTCAAAAATATAACATTATATTCACATGTATACTTTAAATTTATTATAAGATAGTTAAATCTATAAGTCATAAACATGAATCAACAAGGAATAGTCAAATACAATAAAGAAATTAAGTCTTGGATTGCATATGACGCTGGTAATTCTGCATTTGCAACAACAATTATTGCTGCATTTTTTCCACTATTTTTTGCTAGCTATTGGACGGCTGATATAGATGAAATTACATCTACAAAATATTACACAGCAGGATTAACAATAATTAATTTATTTATTTTAGTTGGCATGCCAATAGTTGGAGCTATTACGGATGTTAAAAACCTTACAAAAACTTTCTTTGCAGTTTTCAGTTTCTTTGGAGCATTAATTGTTTGTTCCTTTTATTTTATTGATTCAAATAGTTGGATAATTGCTTTAATTTTGTATGGAATATCATTATTCTGTTTTTCAGCAGCTATAGTTCTATACGACAAAATTCTAATTTTCATTTCAGATAATTCTAATGTAAGCAAAATATCAGGTTTAGGTTATTCAATTGGTTACTTAGGTGGGGGAATCCTTTTTGTTGTAAATTCGTTTATGGTTCTTAATCCATCATTTTTTGGATTAGAAGATAACGTGAGTGCAATTAAATGGTCCTTTGTAACTGTTGGAGTGTGGTGGATACTTTTTACATTACCTTTAATTTTTAATTATGAGCAAAAATCAATTAAAGAAAATAATTTAAAAGAATCTTTCTATCAAATTTATAAAACATTTAAAGATATCTCATCAAGAAAAAATATAGTCATTTTTTTAGTTGCCTTTTTTCTTTATATTGATGGTGTGCATACAATTATGTCTTTAGCTGCAATGTTTGGAGATGGAATTGGAATAGGGCAAGAATCAATAATAACTGCATTAATTTTAGTTCAATTTGTTGCTGCACCATGTACATTTCTTTGGAGTATATTTTCAACAAAATATGGAGATAAACTCACAATTTATATAACAATAGGTGTCTACATTGTAGCTGTAATTTTTTCAATGTTCTTAACAAATGCAACTGAATTCTATATTCTTGCCGGCCTTATTGGATCTGTTCAAGGAGGAATTCAGGCATCCTCGAGAAGCTTGTTTACTAAAATCATTCCAGAAGCCAAATCTGGTGAGTTTTTTGGATTCTATAATACTTTTGGAAGAGCAGGATCAGTTGTTGGCCCCTTGCTTATAAATATTTTTCTTGTTGCTTTTAACGATTTAAAAATTGCTTTAATACCGTTAATAGTACTATTTGTATTAGGATTTATATTTTTATATTTTGTGGATGAATATCATGAAGCTGTTTAGTAAGAAATCAATAATTTTTTATAGCATTTTAGGTGCAATCACCGCTCTAATTATCGCGCCTTTAATAAGAAGTCTTATCGACTATTCAGTTACAACAGAAATACTCATTACAACAGCAATAATTATTCCTATGTATGCTGTAATAACAAGACTTTTTAAAAAGTATCTTTAGATTTTTTAAGAGTCTCAAATAAAAGTTTTGGTTTATCAGTAATTATTCCATCAACATTTAAATCAATCAGAAATTTAAATGTTTTAACATCATTAATTGTCCAAACCATTACTTTTAATCCTTTTGATTTTAAAAAATTAACAAACCTTTGTGTAACTACTCTAATGCCATAGTAGCTCATGGGGATTTGTAGACAGTCACCGGATATATTTTTTTTATAAAGATTAAAACTTGCAGCCAGTGTTTTATAAACTTCATTTGGACCCATTGAAATACATAAATTTGGATGACTTTCTCTAACACCTTGTAATCTTTTACTATTAAAGCTTGCAATACAGACTCTTTCAGAAGCTTTTGATCTGCTGATAACATCAAGTGCTGGCTGAACAACTTCATCTGTTTTGAAATCAATTTGGAATTTTGTGTCAGGAAATACTTCAAGAACGTCATTCAATCTAGGAATTTTATGACCATCGAATATGCTAATTTTATCTATATCTTGGCTTGAGAGACTATCAAATTTTTTTGAAATACCACAAATTCTTTTGAGATCATCGTCATGAAAAATATATGGAATACCATCAGAGGACACTTGCACATCAGTTTCAATGAATTTACAACCTAAAGATATTGAGTATTCAAAAGATTCAAGAGTATTTTCTGCTGCTTCTTCAGCTCCACCTCTATGAGCTAGCACCTCAAGGCCATCATATTTTAGATAAGTTTTCATTAATCGATATTGTATACGTTAATATTGTAAAATATGTCTCTTTAATGAGAGTTAACTATTTCAGTGAAAAAATTTGATTCTATAAGACCATATCATGATGATGAAGTTCATCAAGTTTTGATAGACCTTTCTAACAACAGAAGATTTTTAAAAATGTTGTTTTCTACAGGTAGGTTTAACAAAATAAGATATCTACCTTTTTCAAGAAAAGTTCTAAGCTTTGTTCTGAAAAACAGAATTAAAAATATAAAAAGTGTCAGCCAGTATCAAGATGCATTTGAAGAAGTAGTATCTGAGGTAATAAAGAATTCAATAAAAAAATTTTCAATAACTGGTATCGAAAATTTAGATTCTAATAAAGGATATCTTTTTGTAGCAAACCATAGAGATATAACCCTTGATTCAGCATTACTTAATTTTACATTACATCAAAATAACTTTAAGACTACTTACAACGCAGTTGGAAATAATTTATTGAGTGAGAAGTGGGCATCAGATCTTATGCGATTAAATAAAAGTTTTATTATTGATAGAAGTGATAAATCAAAAAGAGATATATATAAAAGCTTAAATCTTGCGTCAGAATTTATATTCAACATAATAGTTAATAAGAACGAGTCTATTTGGATTGCACAAAAACAAGGCAGATCTAAAGATGGCGATGACTACACAGATCCTACTGTAATTAAAATGATACATTTAAACGCAAGAAAGAAATTACCTGTTAATAATTATCTTAATAGCCTGAATCTTATTCCTGTTTCAATATCTTATGAAAAAGATCCTAATGATCTTCTCAAAGCAAAAGAGATGTATCTTACAGACCTTAATCAAAAATACACAAAAGAAAGAAATGAGGATATGGAAAGCATCTTTCTAGGTATTAGTGGCTCGAAAGGAGATGTGCATTTAAATATTGGTAAAGCAATTCATTTTAATACTGATTCTTATGAAGAATGTTCTGATCAAATTACTGTAGCAATAAAGCAATCATATCAACCACATTCTACAAATTATGCTGCCGCTGTAATACAAGGAAAACAAAACAACAATGGTAAATATTCACCAGAAGAAATTAATGAAGCAATAGAGTACCTTGAAAATAGAATGAACCTCATACCAGAAGATATGAGGCCATATTTTCTGAATCAATATTCCAATTCTGTCACATAGACATTTAAAAAGAATAAAAAAGAGAAGAGCTACTTTCGTAACTCTTCTCTAAAAAATTTAATGTTATGACTTAGTTATTGGGGGAGCACTATGTCGTCATCACAATTAAATTATTTAAACTCTGGATAAGCTTCTATACCTATCTCAGAAACATCAAGACCAAGATCTTGTTCTTCATCTGTAGCTCTAATTGGCATTGCTGAATTGATAGCCATTGTTGTTAGATAACTCATGATAAAAGTGAATCCAGCTATTGCTAATACACCTATCAATTGAGTTACAAAACTTGCACCACCAGTAAAGCTAACTGCTAATACTCCGAAGATTCCAACTGTTCCGTGAGCAGAAATAGCTCCTACAGGGTCATCAATTCCAGATTTCTCGAGATATAAGATTGAGAAATAAACAATTACACCACCTATAGCACCTACTAATACAGCCATACCACCAGAAGGACTTAATGGATCTGCAGTAATAGCTACTAGTCCTGCAATTGCACCATTCATAGCCATTGTTACATCCATTTTTCCTGTCATGATTAAGCTAACTAAAAGCGCAGCAACAACTCCGCCTGCAGCAGCCATATTTGTATTCATAAATACCTGACTTACAGCAATAGCACTTCCTTCACTAGCAACAGCAAGCTCAGATCCACCATTGAATCCAAACCAACCTAGCCAGAGAATCCATACACCTAATGCTGCCATTGGAATATTTGATCCTGGCATTGGATTGACTGATCCGTCATATCCATATTTACCTTTTCGTGGACCTAATACACTTACAACACCTAAAGCTGCAGCTGCACCACATAAATGCACAGTACCTGAGCCAGCGTAGTCAGAATATCCCATAACGTTTAAGAAACCACCACCCCAGTTCCAATAACCTTGAATTGGGTATATAAATCCAGTCAAAATGACTGCAAATATAAAAAATGGTAATAACTTCATTCTTCCTGCCACAGCTCCAGACACAATAGACATTGCTGTAGCTACGAATACAACTTGGAAAAAGAAGTCAGCTTGTTGGGAATAATCCATTCCGTATGGCATTCCAATTTCTTCATTTGGTAATGCTGTAGATAATCCTAGAGATGTTCCAATTGATGGTATTACACCTTCAATTAATGATCCTCCAGGATACATAAGTACAAAACCGCAAACTAAATACATAATACATGCTATTGAATATAGTCCTAGGTTTTTAGTAACAATCTCAGATACATCTTTCTTTTGAACTAATCCAGCTTCAAGCATAGTAAATCCTGCTGCCATCCACATAACTAGTGCACCTGCCATAACGGCATAAAATGTATCTATTGCAAATTTAATTTCTTCCATAATTTCTCCTTATTTAGATAGCATCAGAACCTGTTTCACCAGTTCTAATTCTTATTACATCATCAATGCTTGATACGAAAATTTTTCCATCACCAATTTTTCCAGTATTTGCAGTTTTTGAAATAACATCAACAACAGTGCTCATGTTTTCATCCTCTACAAGAATATCTAGCTTAATTTTTGGTAATGTATCAACAGAATATTCTGCACCTCTGTACATTTCTGTATGTCCTTTTTGTCTTCCATAACCTTTAACTTCAGTAATAGTTAGTCCTTCAATACCAGCATCAACTAATGCTTCTCTAACTTCTTGAAGTTTAAAAGGTTTGATAATTGCGCTTACTAATTTCATAATTGTTATAGGCTTGCTGAAACAGAAAATACAAGCGCATCTTCATCCATACCACTATAACCATCATCAGAAAAATCTGAGTAAGCTATTCCGCAATCATATGTTCCACATGTGAATCCATAAGAAATAGAGAAATTATCTCCATAATCGTCGTATTGACCATAAGAAACTCCTATAGCTCCAATTCCATATGACACTTCAGTATAATCAGGAGCTCCATCCTGACCCATTGCAAATGTTAAACCAAGGTCACCCATGCTTAATCCTAAGACAATTTCTTCAAAGTCTAGATCATCTTCGTTGCCAGGATAGTCAAAAGCTACGTAGCCTAAGTCAACACCGACACCGCCCATTTCAAATCCATAACCGAAGTAATAATCAAACTCAGCACCATTTCCTGAACCTGTGCTATCGTTGAAATTTACGTTTGATCCCCATATACCTGCATAAAAACCACCATCAGCCGCATAATCAAATCCGCCTGAAACAGCAATTCCATCAGTTTGAGTCATTCCTCTCCAAATATAGTCAGAGGCAATACTAACATTAGCACTAACTGATGCAAATGATGGCAGTGAAACCATTGTTAATAAAAGTATTAATTTTTTCATTTAAATCTCCTTTTAAATATACTCACTTGTATATATGCAATTAGTGTGCCAATAATTAAATTCATATTTTTTTCTTTAAAAAAAGTTATAATTTTTATGATTTAACAGGAGTATTTATGGAACTTAAAGATAAAGTAGCGCTAATAACAGGTGGAGCGTCAGGCTTAGGAAAAGCTACGGTTGAGGCATTTGTTAAAAAAGGTGCAAAAGCAGTCATATTAGATATAAATGAAGACAAGGCTCTAGAAATAATAAATAATCTCGGTGAAGACAAAGTCATGTTTATATCTACCGATATTATGAAAGAGGATCCAGTAGTAGAGGCTATAAATAAAATAAAAGATAATTTAGGGGGACTACATGTTGCAGTCAATTGTGCTGGAACTGGATATCCGGGAAGAATATTAGGTAAAGAAGCACCTCATCCATTAGATGCCTTTCAATTTATTGTTAACTTAAATCTTGTAGGGACTTTTAATGTTATGAGAATAGCAGCTGAATTAATGGATAAGAATGAACCGGATGACAAAGGTGAAAAGGGGGTTATTATTAACACGGCTTCTATCGCAGGTATTGAGGGTCAAATTGGTCAATCAGCATATAGTGCATCTAAAGCAGGTGTTATTGGATTAACAATTACTGCTGCAAGAGATCTTGCAAGACATGCTATAAGAGTATGCACAATTGCTCCAGGGATTTTTGATACTCCTCTAATGCAATTAGCGCCAGATAAGGTACGAGATCCTTTATTAGAATCTACTCAATTTCCTCATAGATTTGGGCAACCAAATGAATTTGCAGATTTAGCAGTTCATATTGTAGAAAATTCATACCTAAATGGTGAAACAATTAGGTTGGATTCTGGAATGAGAATGAAGCCAAGATAAATTATTGAACAGCTACCCAGTAAGTCATTGCGATAACAGCAACAATAATTAGAAACAAAATAACTTTAGCATCGCTTTTGCTATCAAGGTTTTCTTCATCTGATTCATAATACTCTTTATAATCGTCTTTCATAATTATTCTCCATGTTGTATGACAACTCTTCCAATTTGTTCACCTTTAAGAATTTTATCAATTTCTTCTTTAATTTCTGAAATTTTTACTATTTTCGTTTGATTTGAAAGATCAAGTGACCATTCATTTGATAATAATTCCCACAAATCTTTTTTTAGTTCTATAGATGATTCGGCTGAATCAATTCCACTTAACTGAATACCTCTTAAGATAAAAGGAAATACAGATGAAGAGAATTTTGGTCCAGCAACATTGCCACAGCATGACACTACACCATGATTTGCAATCATTGTTAGCATTTTAGATAAAATGTCACCACCAACAGTATCTACTGCTGCAGAGTATTGAACTTTATCCATTGGTTTTAAAGGATCTGACATATATTCATTTCTGTCTAAAATTTTATTAGCTCCCATCATTTTAAGAGTATCGATTTGTGAGGATTTCCCTGAAATTGCATGAACTTCATATCCAATTTTTGAAAGGATTCCCACTGAAATTGAACCAACACCACCAGTAGAACCAGATACTAAAACTGGAAGTTTTTTTGAACAGTCACCATCAACAATTTTTTTTATACATGCTGCAGCAGTAATACCAGCGGTTCCATATGACATACACTTTATATGATCTAACTCAGACGGCATTTTTATAACCCATTTGCTTGGGAGATGAACAATTTCTCCAAAACCTCCAAATTCAGACATTCCAATTTTATACCCTGTTGCAATAACATTATCACCAACAGAAAAATCTGGAGTTGACGTTTCAATTATTTCTCCTGCTACATCTATTCCAGGAACAAATGGATAAAAAGATGCTACACCTTTTGCTCCAGATGCAGCGAGGGCATCTTTATAATTTAAAGATGAGTAATGAACTTTAATTAATACTCGGCCTTGTTCAAGTTTTGGAAAATCAATATCTTCTATAGAACCCTTAAAATTCCCTTCGTTTTCTCTTACAAGATAACCTCTAAATTTCATTATTATGATTCAGATAAATATTTTTCAGCGTCTAACGCGGCCATACAGCCAAATCCTGCAGAGGTTACTGCTTGCCTATAAATTTGGTCTGATACGTCACCGGCAGCAAAAACACCTTCAACAGAAGAGCTTGTAACTGATCCGTTTAAACCTGATTTGATGATGATATAACCATTGTCCATATCTAATTGTCCATCAAATATTTCAGTATTTGGTTTATGGCCTATTGCAATAAAAACACCCATGACTTCCTTGGAAATTTCAGAACCTTTATTATTTAATTTTATTGATGTGACACCCATATTATCGCCACAAACTTCTTTAAGTTGTGTATCCCATAAAATCTCAATTTTTCCAGCTTCCTCTTGTTTGAATATCCTATCTTGTAAAATTTTTTCTGCCCTTAATTCGTCTCTTCTGTGAACTAAATATACTTTTGAACATATATTTGCTAAGTACAATGCTTCCTCAGCTGCGGTATTACCTCCTCCAATAACTGCAACATCTTGATCTTTATAGAAAAAACCATCACATGTTGCACAAGCGGAAACACCTTTACCTAAATATTTTTTTTCTGAGGGCAGACCAAGATACATAGCACTAGCGCCAGTTGCAATAATTAGAGAATCACATGAATACTCGTTAACTCCTTTTAAGGTAAATGGTTTTTGAGTCAACGAAACCTCATTTATATGATCATTGATTATCTCAACATCAAACTCTTGAGCATGTTTTTTCATTCTTTCCATTAATTCTGGTCCTTGAAGACCGTCACTATCACCAGGCCAATTTTCAACATCAGTTGTAGTAGTTAATTGACCACCTTCCTGCATACCTGCAATTATGATTGGATCTAAACCAGCTCTGGCAGCGTAAATACTTGCTGCATAACCAGCAGGACCTGAACCTAAAATTATTAATTTGTTATGATTGTCTGACATCTCATGAATTATAATTGAATATAAAGAAATTGTTATGGTTTATGCCTATAATTAGACCAATAATTAGATATAGTTAAATGCCTCCATATATAAAAAATACGCTATTAAATTTTCTAAGTTTTTTTCTTATTGCATTTTCATTATATATTTTTATATCACTTGTTTCTTATGATATTTCCGACTCTGGATTCTTTAATAAAAATTCTAATGAAACAGTTAACAACTTAGGTGGACCTCTTGGAGCAAAAATATCAGATTTCTTAAATACAATTTTTGGTTTTGGTGGATATTTAGTACTTCTTATTGGAAGTGTTTGGGCTATTCAAACATTATTTTTTGAGGATCCTTATTCATCCTTAAATAAGTCTTTAGTAAGACTGTTGAGTTCTATACTTTTATTGATATGTTTTTGTTCAATAGGGTATTTCTACTTTCTTGATAGCTTTGGAGGTGTTATTGGAAAAGAAATAATATACACATTATCCTCTTCAATTGGCGATATAGGATCATTAATATTTTTAGTCATACTATTAATACCTTCTACTTCATTAGCTTTTAATTTTTCGTGGTTAAAAATCATTGATAAAACTGGTGAAATTATGATTAATTTTGGAAAATTTAGTTTTCAAATAATTTCAAGACTTTTTGTAAATCTAAAAGAATTAGTAATTCTTTTTTTCAGTAAAGTTAGAAAAATTGTCACCACAATGCAGATTAGAAATGATAATAAAGTTAAGTCAGCATCAAAGCCCAAAATTTCAAAAGAACCTCAAATTAAAGAAAAACATGTTGAAGAAATTAAAAAAGATCTCACTCAAGGTGATTTACCTATTAAAGATGAAACACCATTAAAAGAAGTATCAAAAGAAAGCTATAACAGTGACGAAGAAAAAAAAGAAAAGGCTGTTATGCCAAGTACTGAATTACTTGATAGAGCGCTTGATGATGGAAGCTCATTGTCTGAGAGTGAATTAAATCAAATAGCTGAACTCCTTGAAGCCAAATTAGAAGAATTTGGTATCGAAGCTACTGTTGAATCAGTTTTACCTGGACCTGTTGTAACTAGATTTGAAATTCAGCCAGCGCCAGGAACAAAAGCAAGCAAAATTACTAATATTGCACAAGATATTGCAAGGTCATTATCGGTAAGCAGTGTGAGGGTTGTAGAAGTGATTGAGGGAAAATCATACGTGGGTATTGAGATACCAAATAATAATAGAAAAATGGTTAGGCTTACTGAAATACTTTCTTCGAAAGCTTTTAAATCCTCTCCATCAAACCTTAGTGTTGCGCTTGGTCAAGATATATCTGGTAACCCAATTGTTGTAGATTTGTCGAAGATGCCTCATTTGTTAGTTGCTGGTACAACAGGGTCAGGAAAGTCAGTAGGACTAAATGCAATGTTGCTGAGTCTATTATTTAAATCAGATCCTGAAGAAGTGAGATTAATATTAGTAGATCCAAAAATGTTGGAATTGGCTGTCTATGACGGTATCCCTCATCTACTTACTCCAGTAATTACAGATATGACAGATGCATCTAATGGTTTGAGGTGGTGTGTAGCAGAAATGGACAGAAGATATAAATTAATGTCCATGATGGGAGTAAGAAACTTGGCAGGATTCAATAAAAAAATTCTAGATGCTGAAAAGAATGGAAAACAGATATTAAATCCTTTAAATGAGAATGAAGATGAGTATCTTGAAGTATTGCCATCTATAGTTGTAGTTGTTGATGAATTTGCAGACATGATGATGTTAGTAGGAAAAAAAGTTGAACATCTTATTGCTAGAATTGCACAAAAAGCGAGAGCAGCTGGAATTCATCTAATATTAGCAACTCAAAGACCTTCAGTAGATGTCATAACAGGTTTAATTAAAGCAAATATACCTACAAGAATTGCCTTTCAAGTTTCTACAAAAATAGACTCAAGGACAATTTTAGATCAAGGTGGAGCAGAACAATTATTAGGATATGGAGACATGCTCTATTTACCTCCAGGGGTCGGTGTTCCAGTAAGGGTTCATGGAGCATTTGTTGGAGATGATGAGGTTCACAGAGTTGTTAATGATTGGAAATCTAGAGCAAAACCAAATTATGTAGATGAAATAACTTCATCAACCCAAGACACTGGACCAATTCCAGGCTGGACAGGTGCTGACGCAGGTAATTCAGATGAGCAAGATGAATTATATGATGAGGCTGTGAACTTTGTTATTGAATCTAGAAGAGCATCAATATCGGCTGTTCAACGAAAACTGAGAATTGGCTATAACAGAGCCGCAAGACTTATTGAAACAATGGAAGAAGCTGGACTTGTATCAGAAATGAGCTCAAATGGGTCAAGAGAAGTATTAGTGCCCAAAAGAGATTAAATTGAAATTCATTTACATAAATTTCTTACTGTTTTTTAATTTGCTTATTTCAGCTAACACAATTGAGTCTCTAAATGAATTTTTTAAAAATAATTTAAAATTTGTCCAAACTAGTTTTAATTCTATAAATAATAGCTTTGATAAGTCTTATGGTAATTTCTCTAGAGATTTAAATAACAACATAAAGATAGAGATTAATTCTCCATTTAAAGAAATTTATTTTATAAATGAAAATGGAATTGAAATACATGATTTAGAATTCAACCAAAAGAAATTTATAAAGAACCAAGATATACCAAATAATATTTTAAAATTTATTAAAAATGGATTTAATGATGAGTCATTACATATAGAACAAGTAGATGATAATAAATTTGAGATAACTGAATTTGAAAAAAATTATTATTTTGAATTTCTCAGTAATGACACTCTACAAATAAAATATAAAGATAATATGAACATAGATAATTTAATTAATTTTTCAAAACAAAATGATAAGTAACATTTTATTTGTTGGGTTTGGTGGTGCATTAGGGGCAATATCGAGATTTGGAATTAATGAGATTATGGAAAGACATCTTATTAATTCATCATCTTACTCTGTGCTCCTGGTAAATGTTATAGGATGTTTTTTAATTGGTTTTATTATTGGAACCTCGATGCCTGAAAAAAATACGATGTATTATTTTTTTATTATCGGATTTTTAGGGTCTTTTACAACTATGTCTGCTCTGACATATCAGACTATTATGATTGCTAATACAAATTTAATTCATGCGGTTTCATATATAATGTTTACTGTAGTAATGACTATTGCTGCAACATATATTGGGACAATAATCGCTAAATAATGTTAGACATCAAAAATTTAAGAGATAATTATAAGGGTATTAAACTCTCCTTGAAGAAGCGAGGTTATGATTTAGATGAAGCTTCTTTTAAATCTTTAGATGATTCTAGAAAAGAGCTTCAAATTGCAGTTGAGAATCTTCAAGCTGAAAGAAAAAAACTTTCATCAGAATTTGGAAAACTTAAAGCATCTGGTGAAGAGACCTCAGATTTAAAAAAAGTTATTGATAAAAAAAATTTTGATTTAGAAAAAAAAGATTCTGAGCTTCAAGAAGTTTTAAAAAATCTAAATAACATATTATTGGATATGCCAAACATTCCTCACCATTCTGTTCCTGAGGGATCATCAGAAGAAGATAATAAGATTGTAAGTAAACATGGTGAGATTATTAGTACTAATACTCTTGATCATCTAGAAATAACTAAAAAAATAGATACTGAACTAGCTGCTAAATTATCTGGATCGAGATTTGCAGTCTTAGAAGGAGATTTAGCTAAGCTTCAACGTTCATTAATAACTTTTATGCTGGATTGCGCCATACAAAATGACTATAAGGAATATTATGTTCCATTTATGGCAAATGAAGAGTCTCTAACAGGAACAGGACAATTACCAAAATTTGAAGAAGACTTATTTAAAACCTCAGATAAACTATACCTTATTCCTACTGCTGAAGTTCCTCTGACCAATCTATTCAGAAATGAATTTCTTAATGAAAAGGATTTACCAATTAAAGTAACATCTCATACTCCATGTTTTAGATCTGAGGCTGGAAGTTATGGCAAGGATACAAGGGGTCTCATAAGACAACATCAATTTGAAAAAATTGAACTTGTGCAAATTACCCACCCAAATGATTCTATGGATTGTTTAGAAAATTTGCTTAATAATGCATGCGAAATTCTTAATAAATTAGAACTGCCATACCAAATAGTTGAATTATGTACCGGTGATCTGGGTTTTTCATCTGCAAAAACATTTGATATCGAGGTCTGGATGCCTAGTCAAAAAAAATATAGAGAAATTTCATCATGCTCAAACTTCACAGACTTCCAGGCCAGGCGCTCTAATATAAAATTTAAATCCAAAGAGGGAAATATTTTTGCACATACTATTAATGGATCTGGACTTGCAGTAGGTAGATGCCTAATTGCACTTATTGAAAATAATTTTGACGGTAAAGATACTATTAATATTCCAAATTGTCTTGAGCAATATTTTGGGTCAAACAAGATAAAAATAAGATGAAAATTTTTTTTTTAAGATTTTTTTTATTACTAACTTCCAGTACAAACTTTATTTACGCAGAATCAATAAAGATTGGTCTTGGTTCATGCCTAGATCAAGATTATCCTCAACCAATATGGCAATCAATTGAAAAGGAAGATTTAAATTATTTTATTTTTTTAGGTGATAACGTATACGGAGATACTCGATATGGATCACTTAGAAAAATGAAAAGAGCTTATGATAAGCAAAAAAAAGTTTTGCCAGACTTTTTAAATGATATATCTATATTCTCTATTTGGGATGATCATGATTTTGGAATCAATGATGGTGGCGCTGATTATAGATTTAAAAGACGAGCTCAAGAACTATATCTAGATTTTTGGGAAATAACTAAGGATGACGATAGATCAAATCGTGAGGGAATATACTTTTCAAAAAATGAAATTTTTTTTGATAAGAAGTTTAAATTTATTTTTCTTGATACAAGATTTTTTAGATCAAAACTAAAAGGTAAAAAAAGTAACTATATTGAGAACATCGAACCTGATGCAACAATTTTGGGTAATGCTCAATGGACATGGCTTGAAAATGAACTCAAAAGTGATTTTGATTTTTTGTTTATCTTCAGTTCTATTCAAATAATTGCTAAAGATCACCGTTTTGAAAAATGGAACAATTTCCCCAATGAAAGAACAAAACTTTTTAAACTTTTAGATCAATTTAATGATAAAACAATTTTATTTTCAGGTGACAGGCATCGTGCAGGAATTTATAGGAAAAATGGAATAATAGAAGT
>SHBF01000017.1 GCA_004212975.1 SAR86 cluster bacterium | reverse complement strand
TCCTTTTTATGCAATTTTCGCCAGCTCCATCTGGATTGAATGATGTTGGTTGGGATGTTGCAGCTGTCGCTGTTTTAATGGCAATCTGGTGGGCAACTGAAACTGTGCCTGTTGCAATTACGGCACTTTTACCACTTGCTCTATTTCCTCTGCTAGGAGTCACATCATTTGATAATGCAGCAATTCCTTATTCAAATAAAAATATATACCTATTTTTAGGAGGATTTATGCTAGCTCTTGGAATTGAAAGTTCAGGACTTCATAAAAGAATTGCTCTTAAAATGATTATTTCAGTTGGCTCAAGTGGAAGAAAGCTTGTTGGAGGCTTTATGCTGGTAGCAGCATTAATTAGTATGTGGGTAATGAATACCTCTACAACATTAATGTTACTTCCAATTGGATTAGCGGTCTGCACTGTCATGTCAGAAACTATTCCTGGTTTATCAGAAAAAGATAAATCAAATTTTGACACAGCTCTGCTTCTTGGAATCGCATACGCTGCAACAATCGGCGGTATGTCAACATTGATCGGAACAGCTCCAAATATTGTTTTCAGTGCCTTTATGCAAGATACCTATGGTGTTGAAATCTCAATGTTTGATTGGATGATGTTAGGGGTACCTCTAGCTTCGATCATGCTTTTTGGTGCATGGACATTACTAACAAAATATGTATTTCCAATTAGCTTTACTGCTTCAACTGAAGCAAGAGATGAGCTAAAAACAATGCTTTTAAATATGGGAGATTTTTCTAAAGACGAAAAGAGAATTTCTATAATCTTTGGCTTGGCAGTTTTTGCATGGGTTTTCAGAACATTGTTGAATAAAATTGATTTTTTGTCTGGACTTACTGATGCTGGGATTGCAATTATTGCAGCAATTTTAATTTTTATGACGCCATCTGCATCTAAAAAAGGCGATTTATTAAAATGGGAGCGATCAAAAGACCTCCCATGGGGACTCTTAATTTTGTTTGGTGGTGGTTTGTCACTTGCTGCTCAAATAAGCTCAAGCGGTCTTGGAGTTTGGATTGGAAACAGTCTTTTAGTTTTGAGTTCAGTTCCACCAATATTACTAATCTTGGCAGTCGCAACTTTAATTATTTTCTTAACTGAAATCACAAGTAATGTAACAACCACGACAACCTTCTTACCTGTTTTTGGAGCTCTTGCAATTGCTATTGGTATACTACCCGTATCATTAACAGTTCCAGTTTGCCTTGCAGCAAGTTGTGCTTTCATGCTTCCGGTCGCAACTCCACCAAATGCTATTGTTTACGGATCTAATAAGTTTACTATCGCAACAATGATGAGAGCTGGCTTTGCACTTAATATCATTGGCATACTAGTTGTTACAGTATTTGCTTATTATTTTGCTCCTTTAATTTTTTAAGTTTTGAGAAATTTATTAATTACATTTTTATTTGTTTCTTCTTTAAATAGTACAGATTACATAGATTATTTACATCCTTTTCATCCTACCAAAAGTAAGGAAGGGATGGTGGTAAGTCAAAGCGCTCTTTCTTCAGATATTGGAGTAAAAATTCTTGATATGGGAGGGAATGCAGTTGATGCCGCGGTTGCTGTAGGTTTTTCTCTTGCTACCACACTACCAAGGGCAGGCAACTTAGGCGGCGGCGGTTTCATGTTAATTTACATAAAGGAAAAAGATGAAATTTTTTATATTGATTATAGAAGTAAATCACCCAGAAACGCATCAATTGAAAAGCTGCTTGGAGTAAAAAAAATACCTGAAAGAAATTCTGAAAGATGGGAGAGGGTGGATTATACATATTTAGCTTCAGCAGTTCCTGGAACTGTATATGGACTGCTAGAGGCTCATAAGAATTTTGGAAGATTAGATCTAGAAGAAATTATGAAGCCTGTAATAGCTCAAGCTGAGGAGGGAATAGCAGTTTCAAGTGATTTAAGTTATGTCATTGGTGTAACGCCTCAACTTAAAAGCGATAAAGAATCATATTCTATATATTTCAAAGATAAAGAACCCTTAAAAGAATTTTCAATTATGAAAAGACCTGATTTGGCAAATACATTTAAGCAAATATCAAAAAATGGTATCAAAGGTTTTTACGAAGGAGAGGTTGCAAACAAAATTGTCAACGCAATGAGTGAAAATAATGGACTAATAACTCATGATGATTTAAAAGACTATAAATCTTTTTTTAGAATGCCAATCGCTATAAATTATAAAGGCCATAAAGTTTTCACTGCGGCTCCTCCATCGGGAGGGGGCATTACGCTCTTAACATCTTTAAGTATTCTCAATAATATTGATATTAACAAATATAAAAGTGACTCAACCAAAACATATCATTTTTTAGCAGAATCCCTTAGAAGAGGCCATAATAATAGATCTCATTTTGTTGGAGATCCTGATTATTTTGATGTTCCAATTTCAGAGTTGTTATCAACTAAGAGAATCAAAGAGCTTGTAAGTTCAATAAATTCAAACAAAGCAAGTCCTGTGAAAGATGTAAAAGCATTTAAAAAGCAGAAAGAAAGCAAGGATACAACCCATTTTTCTATAATTGATAAAGAAGGAAATGCGGTATCAAATACATATACGCTTGGTCTATCTTTTGGCTCTGGAGTGACAATTCCTGGAACGGGAATATTAATGAACAGTCAAATGAATAATTTTGCATATAGATACGGAGATAAAAATGATATCGGAAGGGGTGCGAGCCCTGGAAATAGATTTGAACCTGGAAAAAAACCAATGAGCACAATGGCACCAACTATTGTATTTGATAAAAATGATGATCTATTCTTAATTACTGGTTCACCAGGTGGATCTGATATACCAGCTGCTATCCTTAGAGTTATTACTGGCGTAATAGATTTTAATTTAGATATTGGCGAAGCAACGATGCTTCCAAGAATTCATAAAGATTGGCCTTATGAAGGTCTTGAGCATGAGAGAGCAGTAAGTAGAGATATTATTAGAAGACTTAAAAGTATGGGCCATAAGACAGAATATGAAAATACAATTGGCAGCACTCAAAGCATACATATATCTGAAGGTGTGAACTATGGTTTTGCTGATTTAAGAAGACCAAATGCAGCTGTATCAATTCAAACTAATTGATCTTCATTAAAGTTTATTCTTTTTCCAACCCATTCAGTATTTTGCATTTCGTTAATAATATTTCTGTCTGATGAAGTAATTAATTTTCGTTTCTTATCGTCGGTATCTACAAAAATAATAGCTTTATTAACATCATCCTTGATATGGATTGTGTATCCAATTATTACTCCAGAACCACTTTTTTGAACTGATAATTTTACTGGAAGTTCAATTTCTCTGGCTTTTTTAGTGCAATCTTCATATGTAAAATCTATGCATGGGTTCTTTGACCAGAGTGCATATGATTGTTTTGTCATCATGCCTGATACCCCAGTAACTATTCCAACACCACAATTTTCTCTCAATTTTTCAATTAGTTTTGCTGTTGAATGAAGGACATAACTGTTTAAAGGACCTCCAGCAAATGGCATTGCCCCTGTCACAGTTTTATCTTTGATGTCCTTAAGTTTAAGTGATTTTGCAAACATTTGAACAGCAACAGGAAAACAGCTGTATAGATCATATAAATTAGGTGTAAGATTATTTTTATTACAAATATCTAGAATAAATTTAGCAGCTAGATGCATTCCGGCTGGTTCAATTAAGTTTGGTCTTTGAAGAGTTGTAATCATATGATTATTTTCAGATGACGCTATAGGATAGACTCTTTTATCGAAAGGAATATTAAGCTTATCAGCTATATCTTCTGAACAAATTATAATTGCGCAAGCTTGGTTTACATTCCAGCTTGTACAATGATATTTGTTGTATGGAAAAGCTTGTCTTAAGTTTTTATTTGATTCAGTTTTAATGTCTATTTTATCAAGAGGTTTTTCAATCCACCCATCTTCATTACTTGCAGCAATTTCCGAATAACTTGAATATATTTCTGATAAATAATTGTTATGTTCGTCATGGTTATTTTGTAACATGGACCTAAAGGCACTCTCCAAAATTGCATAATAGCCAACAGCCATAGAACCTAACTCTTTTTCTTCAATATCTAATTGAAGTTTTTCGGGTGATTTATAGTACTCATCTGGATTCGTATTCAAAGGTGTTTCAATATACTCCTTATTTTCTATTGATGATCTAAGCATTTTAAAACGAGATTCACCACCTAAAATTAAACTAGCTTTAATTTCACCATTTTGAATTCTTTTACATGCAGTGTTGATGAGGTTTTGTTGAAGTATTCCTACTTTCGTTACAGTTGTTTTAACTGATTTAATATTATTGTTTTCAGCAACCCACTTACCAGGATCTCTATATCTCCAAAATCCCTTCGGAACCCTTACTTCATCAATATATTTTTTAATATTGCTGTTCGTGCAATCAATAATAGCCTTTTTAAAAGCTTTATCCATTAATATAAGAGCTTCATCGAGTTGGTTGAAGTCACCTTTTTGCTGGATAGTTCCTAATCCAACCACAATAGGCCTATTATTCATGAATTTATATGGTTGCTTCGCCCCAGTAGTTGTAACCAACTATTTTAGGCGTACTAGGAAGATACATTTGATCAAGAGTGTTAATTTTGAAACCACTTTCTTTTAAAATGCTCGGTATATCTCTATTGATATTGCATCCTCCAAATAATTTTCCCCATATTGGATTTATCCTATTTTGCCATTTAATAATATTTTTATCTGGTGCAGTTCCATGTTCACAAAAAAGCATTTTTGCATCAACTTTCATTACTCTTTTGATTTCTTTAAGTGCATCTGGTGGATTTGGAATAGTACACAAGGTATATGTCATTACAACGGTATCTATAGAATCTTTGGGTAATTCAATTTCTTCAGCTACATTAATTAACAAATTAACATCTATTTCATTATCAGAAGCTTTTTTCTTTGCCATATCGCATAATTCACTTGATGGATCTATCCCATATAAGTTATTAATTTTTGATTTTTCATAAAATGGCAGATTTAAACCTGACCCAATTCCAATTTCCAAGACATTACCATTAGCATTAGGAACAACTTTATTTCTTTGATAGTTTATTGGTTTAGTTGAACAACAACAATCTAAAAGTTTTGGTAACAAATATTTTTCATATGATTTCTTAATCATTATGAAGATTCAGTGGCATAGCCGCAATATTAAAACCAGCATCAACATATGTGATCTCTCCTGTAATGCCACTTGCATAGTCTGAGCACATAAATGCTGCAACATTTCCAACTTCCTCAGCTGTTACAGTTCTACCTAATGGCGCTTTATTAGAATGTTGTGTCAGCATTTTTCTGAAATTTTTAACACCAGAAGCTGCTAATGTTTTTATAGGGCCTGCTGATATAGCATTTACTCGAATATTATCTTTTCCTAATGATGCTGCTAAAAATCTAGTGTTCGCCTCTAAACTAGCTTTAGCAAGCCCCATAACGTTGTAATTTGGCATTGTTTGTCTTGATCCTAGGTAGGTGAGAGTTAACAGTGCTGAGTTTTCATTGAGCATAGGCTTAGATTCTTTTGCCATTGCTGTAAAGCTGTATGAGCTTATATCATGTGCAATCTTAAAGCCTTCTCGACTAGTAACTTCTAAAAAGTCACCCTCCAGTTGATCTGAGGGCGCATATCCAATTGAATGAACAAAACCATCAAAACTACTCCATTTTTCTTTTAAAGTTTTAAATGAAGATTTTATTGATTCATCATCACTGACATCGCATTCAATTAATATATTTGAATCACAAGCATCTGCAATTTCTTTAATATTTTTTAATAACCTCTCATTTTGATATGTAAAAGCAAGCTCAGCACCTTGTTTATGCATAGATTGCGCAATTCCTGCAGCTATTGAGTACTTATTAGCAACCCCTGTAATTAATATTTTTTTATTTTTGAGCAACATATATGATTTTTCATTACCTAACTTAATCTAATTGTAAAAGAAAAAAGAGTATATATCTGAATTTTGATAAGTTTTTATAAAATATTCTCATTTTTGAGTCATAAAATTTATGTATAAACAATTATAAATAATTTCAAAAAAATGTAGCAATATTGTAAAAACTCTGAAACAATAGCGTAACAAACGTGTTTTAGCGGTATGCTATTCACAAAAAAATTAATTAACTTACGGGGAAATGTATGTTTAATAATAAAGAGAATTACTTATTTGTAGTCCTTGTTTTAACTTTTGGCTTGTTTAATGCCAATATTGTTGCACAAGATGAATCTGCAGATGAAGATGTAGAAGAGGTTGTAGTGACTGGCTCAAGGGTAAACAACGATGAGTTTAGTTCATCAAGTCCAGTTACAATTATTTCTAGTGATGATATTTTATCTGGTGGTAATGCAAGTGTTGATGAGTATTTAAAATATACTCCTGCATTTACTGGTTACCAACTAGGAACTTCAACTAATAATGGTGGAGATGGTTCAAGAAAAGTTGACTTAAGAGGTCTTGGTTTTAATAGAACGCTTGTTCTTGTTAATTCTAAAAGAGTAATAGGTGATGTCGGTGGTGATGGTGCTGTTGATATTGGTGGCATACCAGAAAATTTGATCAAAAGAGTTGAGGTCTTAAAAGATGGAGCTTCTACTGTTTATGGTTCAGATGCTATATCGGGTGTTGTCAATTTTATTCTAGATAATGATTTTGAGGGTTTTGAAGTAACAGCAGGTTACGGTGAAGGCCTCGAGAATGGTCAAGCATCGAATGAAGACTTTGGGATAAAGGCTGGCTTAGCTGGAGATAAAGGTAATGTTGTCTTTTCACTTGGTTATAAAAATCAGGCTGAAATGCTTCAAGGTGAACAGCCATGGGCTAATGACGCTTTATATCCTCAGATTCAAGCAGACGGCTCGCTGCTTGCTGTAGGATCAGGTTCTTCAAATAGTAGAAAAATAAGAGGACCTGGAGGAAACTTCATATATGACAGTACGATTGGTGCTGCAAGAGACTTTGCTGCAGGAGATGTTTATAACTACGCACCTGTAAATGCTCTTATCACACCAAACACAAGAACTCAAATGGCAGTTATAGGTAATATTGAAATCACTGATGATGTTGAATTTTATTTTTCAGCTACGGCTAACAGAAGAACATCTCATCAGAGATTAGCTCCTGACGCTTCATTTGCTGTTAATTCATCTGTTCCAACTCCAAATAACGGAAACCAATATAATGACTGGGTTCCTGCTAACAACCCTTTTAATCCATTTGGAGATGTTGCTTGCTCAAATACTGCAGGTGATGGTGAGTTAGAAGATGGTTCTGGAAATGTTGTTGCGGTTGGTGGAGCATTATGTGGACTTGATGTCAGAATCAATAGAAGATTTGAAGAATCTGGTGGAAGACTATTTAATCAAACTGTTGATGCTTATAACTTTGTTATGGGCTTCACTTTTAATATGGGTGATTTTAACCATGATATATCAATGACATTTGGTGAAACAGATCAAGTAGACGAAACTCTTAATTATGGTAGATTTGATAGATGGGCCATTATCGTTGATCCAGTAGCTTGTGCTGCTAATTCATCATGTCCTGGAGTTCTAAATCCATTTGGTGAATTTGGATCTATTAGTGATGCACAAATGAGTTTCTTAACAGCTGGTTCATTAAAAGATCATTCAGGTGCTGAGTTTGATATGATTTCATATGTCATAAGCAACGATAATCTTGCTGTTGGTATTGAAAAAAGACAAGAGTATGGATATTTTAAACCTGATGAATTTTCTGCAGAAGGATTGACAACAGGTGGTGCTGCTGACCCATTAACAGGTGGTTTTAGTGTTACCGAAGTATTTGGCGAATACCTAATGCAAGTAAGCGATGCTCTTAATGTAGATATGTCAGTAAGATACTCTGATTATGATACTGTTGGTGATAGTACTGTATTTAAAGTTGGCGCTGATTACACTGTGAATGACAATGTTAGATTGAGAGCTACTGCTGGTACAGGATTTAGAGCTCCAAATGTTGCCGAATTAAATACATCAGCAAGTACTTCTTTTCCAGTTATTGATTTACCATGTGAATTGGGTGATAGAAGATTAGCTGCTGGCGCAATATCGTCAACCGTTCACAGTAATTGTCAGGCTTTAGGTTATGACACATCAGATGCAGGAGAATATGGTTTTGCTTGGCAGTCATATCATGAATATTATGCTGATGGTGACCTCGCACCGGAAGAGTCATCTAATTTCTCATTTGGTGTAGTGATGGAAAACATTTTAATGGAAGGTTTATCGATGTCTGTTGATTACTGGAATATTGAAATTGATGATGTGATCGCTTTACCAATTGCTAATTTAATCTTTCTTGATTGTTTATCACAAACTACGATGGATTTCTCTACAGGAAGTTGTGGTTTATTTATAGATTATGGCCTAAATGACGATTCAGAATTTGGTCCAAATGGTCTTCAGTACTATGGATATCCTGGAGATATAGAGACTCCATGGGGTAACCAAGGAACATTCTCATCTGATGGTGTTGACTTTGCCTTATCCTTTAGTGGTGATATCGATAACATGGAAAAAGTTACAGGATATCTTGTTAACTTTGATGCTACATACCACAATTCATATGAACAAGATTTTGAATTTGGTGGTGGCAGAGATTACGTCGGCACTGCAGATGGATTCGCAGTTTATCCTGAATTTAGATATGTATTATCTATGGGTATTACTGGTGATAACTGGACATCACTCTTGAATATTAGAGGTGTTAGTGAATCAGACGATGTTTGGAGACCTGCAGTTGCTACCGACGACGCTGTTGCAGAAAAAACAACATACTTTGATGCTGTAACGTCAATAGATTATGGAAACGCAACTTTTAGGGTTGGTGTTAATAACCTTACAGACGAAGAACCTCCATATTTCCACAGTAATTTTAATGGAAATACTGAGCCTGGAGTTTATGATGTTATAGGCAGAAGAGTATTTGCTAGTGTTGTTTTAACATTTTAATACCAGAGCAAACATTTAAAGGGTTGCAGCAGCAACCCTTTTTTTATGGGAAAAAAGTTAAAAAATACTAAAAAAATAACAAATTAATTTATCCAGAAGTATATTAATTAAATCTTAAGTTATATAAAACTATTAATATAAAATTCATCAATCAATAAATATCTTAATAATAAATAAAAAGTGTCAGAAATTATTGATATTTAAAACATGTATTTTGCTACAATTACTTTTCATGAAAAATTTTAAACTTATAAGAGTTAATACTCTTAGATACTTTTATTCATTATTTTCAAAAATATTTATATATTTAATGAATATATATATCAAATATCAGATAAAAAAATCATAATCAATATCACAATGTTTAAACTTGTATTTTTTGCATTAGTAATGTTTTCGTTTGATCTTCAATCAAAATATATAAACACTAAAGAGAAGTATATAAAATTTAATAATGTAAAACCCTTTAAAAAAGGGCTTTTAGGACTATATGGGGCTATAGCTCAGCTGGGAGAGCGCTTGAATGGCATTCAAGAGGTCCGCGGTTCGATCCCGCGTAGCTCCACCACTTAAGATAAAACTTCTTTAAATTTTTCTAAAAAAATATTATTTTCAGTTCTATTACCAATTGTTACCCTAATATGAGTTGGCATCCCATACAAATCAATTGGCCTAACAATTACACCCTTTTGTAATAGAGATTCAAAAATATTTTTTGCGCTTGTTTTTGTATCTATACAAATAAAGTTTCCTTGCGATGGAATATAATCCATACCGATTATTTCTAACGACTTATATAGATACAACCGCTCTTTCGTATTTTGATTAATACTATTTTTTAGATACCTTTGATCTGATAATGACTCAATTGCAGCTTTTTGTGCAACTGTATTCACATTGAATGGCTGCCTTACTCTATTCATTATTTCAATCAATGTTTTATTGCCAAAACCATATCCAATTCTCAAAGCAGATAAACCATGAATTTTTGAAAAAGATTTTGTAAAAATTACATTGGGAAATTTATCTAAAATTTCATTCGTTTCTATATAGTCTTCAGCAGTTACGTATTCAAAATAAGCTAAATCTATAACAACTAAAACTTTCTTAGGTACTTTTTTTAAAAATTCTAATATATCTTTATGTGATAAATAGGTGCCTGTAGGATTATTTGGATTAGCTATAAAAATTAATCTTGTTTTATCATTTATTTTTTTGAGAAATCCATTTAAATCATGTCCCCATTTGCATGCGTCAACTTCATGAAATTTTGAACCGCGTACTTTTGATGCAAGTTTGTAAACAATAAAAGCATGTTTTGAAAATATTGACTCAGTAACAGGTGAAAGAAATGTTTGAGAAATTATCTCTAAAATTTCATTAGAGCCATTGCCTAAAATAATTTGATCAGAATTAATATTTTCAATTTCTGATATTTTAGATTTTAATTTGAGTCCGTCACCATCTGGATAAAGATGAACATCTTTAAAGTTATTAATCACCTCTAAAGCTTTAGGTGAGGGACCTAAACTATTCTCATTACTTGCAAGTTTTACAATATTTTTGAGATTATATTTTTCCATTACTTCTTCTATTGATTTTCCTGGTTCATAAGTATTTATAGACTTAATACCTGGATTTATGTACTTTAGGTAATCCATGATGGTTATTTATTTCGTTTTGATAAAACTTTCTCTAAGTTATTTAAGGTAAGCTTGTTTGCAACAAGTAATACCTGAAGATGATACATAAGATCAGCGGCTTCTTCTAATATTCTTCCATCATTAGATACAGCAGAAATAGCTAGTTCATTTGCCTCTTCAGCAATTTTTTTTGCAATTTCTTTATTACCTTTATTTAATAAATAATTCGTATAAGAATCATCTTTGATTTGTTTTTTTCTTTTATTAATTATAGTTTCAAGCTTATAAAAACTAAAAACTTCATCACCAAAACAGGAATACTTTTCAAGATGACAGGTTGGTCCATTATTAATAGCTTGAATAAGCAATGTATCATTATCACAATCTATTTCACTTGAAATATAATTTAAAAAATTTCCTGATGTTTCGCCCTTTGTCCATAGACATTGCCTTGATCTGCTATAAAAAGTAACTTTATTTATATCAATTGTTTTTTGGTATGACTCCTTGTTCATATAACCAAGCATTAAGACTGATTTAGTATTAGAATCTTGAATAATTGATGGTATTAACATTTGTTCATCCTTCCATACATCGTTAATGTTCACTTTCTCACCTCAATTTTTTGTTCTTTTAGATAATTTTTAAGTTCTTCAATTGATATCTTATTATCATGAAAAACTGAAGCTGCGAGAGCTCCATCCACATTAGACAATTTAAAAACTTTTTTAAAGTGCTCTTTTTCTCCAGCACCACCAGATGCTATTAAAGGGACCTTGCAAACCTCCCTTATCATTGCGAGTTGATCTATATCATAACCTTCTTTTACACCATCTCTATTCATACAATTTAATACTATTTCTCCAGCTCCTCTATCTTGAACTTCTTTAACCCAATCCAATGTATTTTTACCAACTTCATATCTTGACTTAGTAGATCCAGTTTTTGCACAAACCACATAGTTTTTTTGATCAAAAAAACTATCAATACCTATTACAACGCACTGAGAACCAAAGGTTTTTGCTAATTCAGTAATTAATCCTGGGTTTTGAATTGCAGGCGTATTAATTGAAACTTTATCAGCACCCATATATAACACTTCTTTGGCTTTTTTTATATTTTTGATACCGCCTGCAACACAAAAGGGTATATTAATATTTTGAGCAATATCATTAATCCAACCTAGTGAAACCGATTTAGATTCTACACTTGAATAAATATCATAAAAAACTAATTCATCAGCATTTTCTTCTGAATATTTTGTAGCCAACTTAATAGGATCTCCAATTAATCTGTGATTTTTAAATTGAACTCCTTTGACAACTTTCCCATTTTTAACATCCAGGCAGGGGATTATTCTTTTAGTTAACATTTGCTAACTCCTTCATTGATATTTTATTTTCATAAATAGCTTTACCAACAATACATTCATTAATATTAATTTCTGCTAAGTCATTTAAGTCACTAATTTTTGATATTCCACCTGATCCTATGAGATTTTTATCAGGATTTAATTCTTTAATTTTTTTATATATTTTTAAATTTGGACCAATTAATAAACCATCTTTATTTATATCAGTTGCAAGAACATTTTTGATTTCATTTTTTTGAATGAAATCATATAAATTAATTTTTGTTTGATTCATCCAACCTTTAGTTGCTACATATGGTATTTCATCATAAATTCTAAAATCTAAAGCAAGAGTAATATATTTTTGATCAAATTTTGATAACACATCATTAACAAAAGATTCATTTTCTACAGCAGCTGTACTTAAAATTACTCTCTCTACACCAATATCTATCAATTCCTCCACATCAGAAAGCAATCTAATACCACCTCCTAGTTGAACTTTTATATCAAGATTTATTATTTTATTAATAGTTTTATTATTTTCTCGCTTACCTCTGAGAGCGCCATCCAAGTCAACAATGTGTATGAAATCAAAACCATGATCCTTAAATAGTTTTGCTTGATCTAATGGAGAGTTATTGTATATTTTAATTTTGTTAAAATTTCCTTTTTTAAGTCTTACACAACTTCCATTTTTAATATCTATTGCAGGGAGAATAATCATAGTTGTTTTAAGAATTGCATTAAAAATTTTGAACCGTTTTTAGAAGATTTTTCTGGATGAAATTGAACACCAAAGAAGTTATCTTTTCTTACAAACGCACTAAAAGTGCTGCCGTATGTACATTTTCCAAAAGTATATTTATTTACATCAGCATAGTAACTATTTGCAAAATAATAATAGCCATTACATTCATCAAATGAATCATCATTAAAAATTACTTCATTCCATCCCATATGAGGAATTGTTAAATTATTATTGGTAAATTTTTTTATTTTTCCTGGTATCAATCCTAAGCATTTTTCATTTTCCTCTTCTGAGAATTCGTAAAAAATTTGCATACCTACACATATACCAAGAACAGGTTTTTTATATTCTTTAATAGTATTAATAAAATCATATTTTTTTAAATTATTCATGACATTTTTGGCTGCACCCACGCCAGGAATAATTATTCCATTTGAATTTTTTATGTGTTCTTTATTTACACAGATTTGATACTTAATATTAAGATATTCAAGCGCGTAAGACACTGAACGAAGATTTGCTCCTCCACAATCAATTACAGCTATCACAATAGACCCTTTGTAGATGTAATTTCTTCTTTATTTAATTGAATGCTCTCTTTAAAAGCTTTACCAAGACATTTAAATAAAACCTCAATTATATGATGACTATTAGATCCCTTAACTTCAATATGGCAGGTAAATTTTAAATTTTTGACAAAAGATTCTAAGAAATGACTTAACATTTCAGTAGGAAAATCACCAACAAAATTATTTAATATTGGAATGCTTAGATTTAAGTTTGTTCTAGAGCATAAATCTATATCAACTTTCGCACTTGATTCATCCATAATAATTGTTTTAGATGCGTATCTATTAATATTTGCTCTAGAAGATAAGCTCTTTGATATAACTTCACCTAAAACAATGGCTGTATCCTCGATGGTATGATGTAAATCAATCTGAATGTCTCCAACAGCTCTCAAAAAGATATTTAGACCAGAATTCTTACAAAATTGCTCAAGCATATGATCTAAAAAATTTATTCCTGTATCTATTTGATATAGTCCTTGGCCATCTAAATCAATAGATGCATATATTGATGTTTCTTTTGTTTGTCGCATTATGAAAGAGGTTCTTGGCTTATTAACATCTTTATTCTTTCTCATTTCCACTGAAAGACCATGAGCATCAAGATTCTCAATCTCACTTAATTTAATTACCTTATCCGAGAGATAGTTAAAAGCATTTTGGTTTGTTTGTTGAAAAGAAACTTTTTTTACGAAGTCATTAACAGATAACCCTGATTTTGTTTTTGCCCAGCCACTTGTTGGTAAGACATGGTTTGTCCCAGAAGCATAATCTCCAAAAGCAACTGGTGATTTTTTACCACAAAATACAGAACCTGCATTTTCTATTGAATCTATATACCTTGGAAAATTATCATCCAATAGAACAAGATGTTCTGGCGCACAATCATTGATCATATTTACAATATCTTTGTCAGATTTACATTTAATTAACAAAATATTTTTTATAGAACAATCTATCAAATTTGATCTGCTTAAATCTTTTGATAAAGATCTTATTTCTTTTTTAATGCCATCTAATATTGATTTAGATTTCGATAAGATAAATGCTATAGAATCTTTTCCATGCTCTAATTGAGACAGAGCATCAATTGAAGCCAATGATATATTTTCTCTATTATTAGTCACTACCATTACTTCACTTGGACCAGCATATAAATCTATTGCAACTTTATTACTTACATATTTTTTTGCCTCTGCAACATATGAATTACCAGGACCAAATATCTTGTTTACTTTTGGTATTCCAAGATAGCCGTTAGCCATTGACAATATAGCTTGAGCTCCACCAATTTTATAAATATTTGAAACTTTTAACTGTTCAGCTAGCCATAATATTGCAGGATAAACTTTTCCATTCTCATCAGGAGGAGTGCAAATAATAATATTTTTGCAACCAGCTGTAATCGCAGGTATTACTTGCATCAAAAAAGATGAAACAAGTGGCGCTGTACCACCTGGAACATATAAACCGACGCTACTAATTGGAACAAATTTATCCCAAATAGCTAAACCATTTATAGGTTCGATCGCATTACTAATATCTTTAAGTTGAGATTTTGAAACAAATGATATGTTTTTGATTGCTTCATATAAAGCAAATTTTTCATCATCAGTAACCAGCTTCCCAGCATTAGTTATTTCTTTTTTAGTAACTTTTAATTTTTGTATATTTTTTTGGTCAAGTATCTTATTGATTTTTTGCAAACCTTTAAAGGATTGCTTTTTCAAGAGATTATCAAATTTAATAATAGTTTTTAATTCATTTTTTCCTGAGAGTAATTTTCTCCATTCAATATTTTGATTTGAATTAATAATTTTCATTTAGTATGAGAGTTTTTCAATAGGAAGAACTAATATTGAGCTAGCACCTCTTAATTTAAGTGATTCAATAGTTTCCCAAAAAACATCTTCTTTACATACAGTGTGTATTGCAACCTTTGACCTATCAGCAAGTGGAATAACAGTAGGTGATTCTGCCGCAGGTAGTAATTTGATAAGTTCATCAGTATTATCTGTATCAGCATTGAACATAATATATTTACTATCTTTAGCTTTGATAACAGAATTAATTCTCGCAACAATTTTCTCAATTAAGGGCAATTTTTTTGATGGAATTGAACTTGACTGAACTAATATTGCTTGTGAATCCATTATAGAGTCTAACTCGGTCAGATTATTTGATTCTAATGTTGATCCGGTTGATACAAGATCAGCAATAATATCTGATATTTCAACAAATGGAGTTAATTCTACCGATCCATGTATTTCAATTATTTCAGCATTAATATCTTTTTTTTCTAAATAATTTTTTACTATACTAGGGTAGGAAGTAGCAATTTTTTTGTTATTAATATTATCAAGATTCATTTTTTTTGGTTTTGCAAAAGATAGCCTGCATCTTGAGAAACCAAGCTTGAGTGTAGTTTTTAATTTTAAAGATGTATCAGATAGTTGTTTTTCAAATACTACATTTTCACCAACTATACCTAAGTCAGCAATATTTTGACTTACAAGCCTTGGAATATCATCATCTCTAACCATAAGGAGATCTATAAGCATATTAGTTGATTTAATAAAGAGCTTATTACTAGAATCACTAAACTCAATGCCACATTTTTTTAAAATTGACAACGATTCATTAGACAATCTTCCATTTTTTTGAATTGCAATCTTTAGTCTATTTTTCATTATTATTTAAAATACTTTTATATCCATTGTTGTTTTCACTAAAGAGAAATCTTGCGACTCTTGTAACAGTAGTTGTTGATGCACCTAATTTTGTTGCAATCTCTCTGTATGTATATTTTCCAGTTGAAAGCAATTTTGCAACTTCCCACCTTTCATTCAAACTCTCAATTTCTTTTGGAGTACACAAATCAGTTAAAAAATCTCTTGCTTGTTGGTGAGTTTTTAATTTTTCAATAGCTTTATATAAATTCATAATTCGATTATACTTGTAACACTGTGTTAACACAATACAATAAAAATAAAATTAAATTAGCAATTTTTGATTTAGATAATACAATTTTAAAAATAGATTCAGATTATGAGATGGTCAATTACCTTATTGATAAAGGTCTTATTTTAGAAAAATATAGAAAAATAAATGAAAATTATTTTAATTCGTATGAAGATGGATCTATAAATATAAATAATTTTTCAGAGCTCTCGTTAAAGCCATTTGTTGGAATGAAGCAAGATGATATAAATTTTATTTTAGATGATTTTTATTACAAAATTATAGAGCCTGCTTACAATTTAAATTTAATTAAAATAATTTATGAACATAAAAAAGCAAATCAAAAAATTTTACTTGCAAGTGCAACTAATAGTCTGATTGTTTTTTATATTGCAGGTAAACTTGGTTTTAAAGATTTTATATCATCTAAAGTAATTTTTAAAAGTGGAAGATGCACAGGAAAGGTAAAACAACCGCATGCTTTAGGTGAGGGAAAATTAAAGCTAGTGAACGAATATTGTAGGGATTCCAATTATAGCTTAAACAATGCTTGTTTTTATTCTGATTCTAAAAATGATTTACCTCTTTTGGAGGCTGTAAATATGCCAATAGCAGTCAATCCTGATAAAAATCTAAAAAATATTGCTAAGAGTAAAAATTGGATGATAATAAACAATTGAATAATACTAGGAATTATCTGAAGACTTAAAGCGTCTTATATTATATTTATGAGTACTACTATAAATATATAGTCATACAGTAAATTGATTATTCTTCAAAGACATAGTCTAACCTCTTAAAGTAGGGGACTATTTGGTTCCAGTTTTGAACCAATAGCTCCACCAATTTGGTACTAATTTGGATTTACTAAAATAATTATGAATGAATTTTTATTAATAACACCAGTAGCTATACATCTTTTTTGATATGTATTGGAAGTTACAAAAACTTTAAATAATAATATTTATTTACTTTCTTCTACCATCCCAGAAGTTGAGCTAGCATCTTGTTTAATACTCCTAATTGTTTTGTAAATAGTGCATTTATCTTTTTTAGAATCAAATGTAAAAGCAACTATTCCTTCTCTCTTAGTTGCAAAACTCATGCACTTTTCTACCGAAGCATATTTGCTAGATGTTTTGACAGAAGATATTTTTCCACTAACCGCATAGCCTTCTTTAATTTGATACTCATCAGCAATAGTAAGTATAGATAATATAGGTAAGATTGATAAAAATATATTTTTCATTTTAATTCCTTATATGGTTAATATACTAATAAGAATGCAATTCATATGCCAATTTTATGCTCATAAAATTAACATATTAAAAAAATTTTATTTATTTTTTATGACTATAAAAATTTAGGTTTGAATCTTTGATTGAAAATAATCTAACAGCAAAAATATCTTTCAAATAATTTTGATAGTTTTTCCATGGAGCTTTGTTGCCCTGTTTAGGCATAAGACGAAGACCTCTTTGAACATAGCCTGATGTGAAATCAATTAGATCATCATCACCATAGGCACTTTCATCATCTATAGGCGCACAACAGTTAACTCCTTTTTTATCCATTAAGTTAATTAATCTACAAACATATTCACAGGTTAAGTCTGCTCTTAAAGTCCATGATGCATTTACATAACCAAATGAAAGAGCAAAGTTAGGAACACCACTTAACATCATTCCTTTATAGGTAAGTCTCTCATGAGCGTTAATCTTAATATTATCAAGGGTAACATCTATATCATTTAACGAATTAAGTTCTATGCCAGTAGCAGTAATAATAATATCAGCTGTAATTTTTTCTCCTGATTTGAGCAATATCCCATCTGATTCAAATTGTTTTACTTTATCAGTAACCACAGACGCTTTATTTGTATTAATCGCTTTAAATAAATCACTATCAGGAACGAGACACATTCTTTGATCCCACGGTTTATAGGAAGGCGTAAAGTGTTTTTGGATATTGTATTCAGGTCCTAACTCATCTTTCAATAGTTCAAGAATACCTTCCTTAATTTTTTTTGGAAATTTTTTAGCTAAAAAGAATGTATAACTTTGCCAAAGAATATTTTTCCATCTAATTAAGAAATATGTAACTTTGATTGGAAGAAATTTGCGTAAGAATTTATTGATAGAATCTTCACTGGGTCTTGAAACCACATAACTTGGAGATCTTTGCAGCATTACTACATGTTTAGCTTTTTCAGCAATAGCAGGAACTAGAGTTATTGCAGTGGCGCCACTACCAATGACTATAATTTTTTTATTACTATAGTCAATTTTATTATTCCAAAATTGTGGATGTATTAATTGGCCTTCAAATTTTTCTTGATTTTTAAAAGAGGGCATATGTGGTTTTGAATAGCTAAAGTATCCTCCGCATAAAAATAAAAAGTTACATGTCATATTTTTTGGTAAATCTTTTTCTATGATTTCTAGTTCCCAAATTGATTTATCTGAATTCCAATTAGCTGAATTAACATTGTGATTTAGCAAAATATTATTTCGTAAATCATTTTCATCAATTGTTTCATTCAAGTACTCAAGAATAGATGGCCCATCAGCAATAGATTTATCATGTATCCAAGGTTTAAATCTGTAACCCAGAGTATGCATATCAGAATCTGATCTAATTCCAGGATACCTAAAGAGATCCCAAGTTCCTCCAATATCATTTCTACCTTCTAAAATTGAAAATGATTTATTTGGACAGCTTTTCTTTAGATTATATCCCGCAGCAATTCCAGATATTCCAGCTCCTACAACAATCACATCTTTATGCATGATAAATATTAATAAC
>SHBF01000016.1 GCA_004212975.1 SAR86 cluster bacterium | reverse complement strand
TTGCATGGTTTTAAGAATCTCAATGGTTTCCTTGTCCTTTTTAGATATTTTGTCTAAGTGTTTTTGTAAATGTATTACCACTTGCTTCTCTGTTTCCTCAACAAATCCAAGACTAGTCTTCTCTCCCATAGCACCAAAAATAGCACCAATTGTAAAAGAACTGGCATACCATATTGGATTTAATATTGAGCTATTACCACCAAGTTCATTGAGTCTTTTTTTACACCATACCAAATGGTCAGTCTCTTCATCACCAGCATGAATTAAATGCTCTTTTATTTTTTTATCCCTGCATACAAAGGCTTGTCCTCTGTATAGTGCTTGAGCAGCAACTTCTCCAGCATGATTTACTCTCATCATTTGAATAGATAAATCTTTTTCTTTTTTAGAGAGCTTACTCGTATTTTTATCTACTGGAGTTGGAGGATACTCTCTATCTGTTCCAGCTTTTTTATCTGATAAAGTTTTTAATGCAATATCAAATTCATTAATTATGTTGTTTAAAATGCTCATTTAATTCCTTTGAATCCAATGTCTTTTCTGAAAAAAGAACCTTCAAAATCGACACTGTTGACGAGATTATATGCGTTTTTTTGAGCTTCTTTCAAATCATTCCCAAGAGCTGTAGCACAAAATACTCTTCCACCACTTGTAATAATTTTATCATCAACATATTTAGTACCTGCATGGAATAATTTCAAGTCGTTCTCTTCGTTTAACTTTATCCTTACTTCTTTATCAACGTCATAGCTCTCCGGATAACCCTTAGAGGCAATTACAACTCCACATGAATGTTTTTCAGTCCATTGAATTGAATATGTATCCAATTCATCATCAATAGCTGCTTTGCATAGTTCAACCAAACTCGAATTAAGCCTTAATAAAATAGGTTGAGTTTCTGGATCACCAAATCTGCAATTAAATTCAAGAACCTTAATCTCATTATCTTTAATCATCAGCCCTGCATAAAGAAATCCTAAATAAGGCGAACCTTCATTAATTAAACCATTCATAGTGGGATACATAACCTCATTAAGAATCTTTTTATGAATTTCTTCAGTTACTATTGGTGCTGGAGAATAAGCACCCATTCCTCCGGTATTTAAACCTACATCACCATCTCCTACAGCCTTATGATCTTGGCTTGTTGCCAAAGGAATTATCTTATCTTTACTTACTACAGCAATAAATGATGCTTCCTCACCTTCTAAAAATTCTTCGATTACTACTCGATTACCAGCAGTCCCAAAGGCCTTATCATTAAAAATACTATCAAGTGCTTTTATTGCTTCTTCAGAGTTTTGACAAATTATGACGCCCTTACCAGCTGCCAAACCGTCAGCTTTGACGACTGTTGGGAAAGAAATCTCATTTAAATATTCTATTGAGCTTTCAAAGTTGTCGAACGATTTGTATACGGCTGTTGGAATGTTGTACTTTACAAAGAAATCTTTAGAGAAGGTTTTTGAACCCTCTAATTGAGCTGCATTTTTAGATGGACCGAAAGTTTTAATATTTTTACTCTGTAAAAAATCAGTTAAACCATCAACAAGTGGTTGTTCTGGACCAATAATGACAAGCTCTACCTTTTCTTCTAAACAAAATTTTTCTATTGAGCTAAATTCATTTAAGTTAAGTTCAATATTGCTTACTTTATCCTCAAGATGGGTTCCTGCGTTACCAGGACAGACAAAAACATGTTTGACGATATCATCTTGAGCACATTTCCAGGCCAAAGCATGTTCTCTTCCACCTGAACCAATTATCAGAACTTTCATTAGTGTCGAAAATGCCTCATTCCAGTAAACATCATTGCAATGTTGTGTTCATTTGCTGCAGCTATTACTTCTTCATCTTTTATAGACCCGCCTGGTTGAATAATTGCAGCAATTCCACTTGAGGCTGCTTTATCTATTCCATCTCTAAATGGGAAAAATGCATCCGATGCCATTACAGCATTTTTTACTTCTAATCCTTCTTCTTTAGCTTTTAAGTTGGCAATTTCTGCACTAATGACTCTGCTCATTTGACCAGCGCCTATACCGATAGTTTGTTTATTTTTTACATAAACAATGGCATTACTTTTTACAAATTTAGCTACTTTCCATGCAAACAAAAGATCATCAAGCTCGTCGTCTGAGGGTTTTCTCTGGGTAACACATCTTAGTTCGTTGGCATCTAACTTTTTTGTATCATCATCTTGTATCAAAATACCTCCAGAGACTTTCTTAATTGTTCCTGGATAAGGATTGTCTTGATCTAAATCAACTCTAAGGACTCTTATATTTTTTTTAGATGAAAACTCTTTAATCGCATCCTTTTCATAATCTGGAGCTATTACCAATTCAACAAATTGTCTTTGATTTATTTCTTTTGCTGTTTCTTTATCTAATTTTTTATTGAAAGCAATAATTCCTCCAAACGCAGAGGTTGGATCTGTTTTAAAAGAAAGGTCATAAGCTTCATTGATTGATTTTGCCTCAGCAACACCACATGGATTAGCATGCTTAACAATAACACAAGCAGGATTACTAAATTCCCTGACACATTCCCAAGCGGCATCAGCATCTACAATATTATTATATGAAAGCTCTTTTCCTTGGATAATTTCAGCATTTGCAATATTTTTATTTTTTAAATTATCAAAAGTAAAAAGGGTTGCATTTTGATGTGGATTTTCACCATATCTAAGATTCACATTACTTGAAAAATTATAGGAATGAATATCTACAACTTCTCCCTTGAGGTAATCAGATATCGATTTATTGTAATTGGCCATTAAGGCAAATACTTTTTGAGAGAGATTCTTTCTGGTTTCATATGAAATGCCATCATTTTCATCCCACTCCCTAATAATATGACTATAGTCATTTGGATTGCATACTACGACGACATCTTTAAAATTTTTTGCAGCAGCTCGTATCATTGTCGGACCACCTATATCGATATTTTCTATCGCATCCTCAAAAGAAGAACCTTTTTTTATAGTATCTGTAAATGGATATAAATTAACAATTACTAAATCAATGGTTTCATATCCTCTCTCTTTAAGCACCTTCATATCAGATTCTCTTCTTGCAAGAATGCCTGCATGTATCTTTGGATGAAGAGTTTTAACTCTTCCATCCATCATTTCTTCAAATCCAGTAAACTCAGAAACTTCTGTAACCTTATCCGTAATTTCTTTTATTGCTTTATAAGTTCCACCAGTTGAAAGTATCTTCACATCTTTTTTAATCAAAAAAGATACAATTTCTTCGAGATTTGTTTTATCAGATAAACTTATCAAGGCTGTTTTTGGATTAACAATAATCATTGCTACTCGATTTTATATTTTTTGAGTTTTGTTCTAAGAGTTGTTCTATTTATTCCTAAAATCTTTGCGGCTTTTGATTGATTATTATTCGAAAATTGCATAACTGATCTCAAAAGAGGTGGCTCAACTTCATTTAAAACAAGTTGGTAAACATCTATTGGAGTATTTTTTTGATCAAGCTGTTTGAAATATCTTTTCATCGCTTTTCTAACTTCATCTTTAAGAGGTTTTTTAGCGTAGTTATCAAATGATTTGTTGTTATTTTTCAAAATAATTTATTTTGTGTAAAGAAGATAAAGTTTACAGTTGTTTAAAAATTGCTCAATAGTTTTTTAAAGATTAATAAATGTTTTTTTATCTTTATCAATTGAGAAATTTATGAATTCTCCATCTTCAATAGTTATTTTTACAATTGAAGTGTAGTCAGGATAAAAATATAAAAGCTTGGTTTTTGAATTTAGCTCACTTAATAATGCATTTATCACCATAAAATGAGTAAAAACAACGCTATCTTGTGAGAGTGCTTTTGTTTTAGAAATTATATTATCTTTCCACTCAACAATTTTCTCTGGCAAATCATTCTTATTCATTTGAAGGATATTCTTTAACCAGTCTTGTTTATTCTCAGGCTCAATATTTGGTGATGGTATTTCTGTGAATATATTTTCAATTATTAGCTCTTTTTCAAACTTTTTTGCTAGCGGTCTTGCTGTATTTATTGCTCTTAGTTTTGGACTTGAAATAAAAGAATAATCATCAAGCCGTTTAAGTTCAGGCCGGTTAATTAATTTTTTTGATTGAGCTATACCAGTATCGCTAAGACCAGGATCATGATGATCGCCCCAAGAGCTAGAAGCCTCAGCATGCCTTATAAATATAACTTCAATAGATGCCATTTATTAATTCGCAATAGCTATAATAATAATATGAGAATTCATAGAGTATATTGTAAATCTGTATCAGGACCTAATACGAAATTTGCCTTAGATAATATACAGTCGCATCACTTAATTAAAGCTCTTCGTTTAAAAGAGGGAAGAGTTGTTGAAGTATTTGATGGAAACGGTAGCTCAGCATCGTGTGAAATAGTCTTATTAAATAATAACAAGTGTGAGCTGGAAAGAATTTCTGAAGTTAACAAAGATAATGAACCACATCGAACCCTAACAAACATAATCCCATTCATTAAAACAAATAATTTTAATTATATGATTCAAAAATTATCTGAAATTGGAGTAAATAAATTCATAATCTACAAACCTGAACTTTGCGATCAAAGTATTGCGAAAAAGGATTTAGAAAAGATAATTCAAAGATCTAAAGATATAATTATTAATGTTTGCAAGCAGTGCGGAAATAATTTCTTGCCACAAATTATCCATACTAAAAACTTAGGTGAGGCTATTAATTTGATTGAAGATGACAACAATAAATATGTATTTGATACGGATGCAGAAAAATACTTTTCTTTCGAAGAGTTAGGCTCAAGCTCTTCTGTAACAACTATTACAGGACCAGAATCAGGTTTCTCAGAGAAAGAATTAGACTATATTAAGAAAAATAATATTGAAATTAGATATTTGGGTGAAAATATTCTCAAAGCAGAAACGGCTCCAATTTTTGTTTCTTCTATTGTAAAAAACCATTTTGGTAAAATTTAACCATGACTGAGAAAGCACTATTCATAACAGATACATTTGAAAATTTAAATTTCAAAAAAGATACTTCGATACTTATGATCGAAGAAGCTCTTAAAAAAGAAATAAATGTTTTTCAGTGTGAAATAAATGATTTATTCGTAGATAACAATGATGTTTTAGTAAATTGCAGAGAGATAAACTCTCTAAGTGAAGATATTGATACAGAAGTTACAAAAATTGATATCGACCTTAAAGATTTTAAATATTGTTTTATGAGAAAGGATCCTCCTGTTGATGAAGATTATAATAATGCTCTTCATTTACTTGATTTAGCAAAACATAATGGCGCAGTTATCCATAACAATCCATGCGCATTAAAGAAATTTAATGAAAAAGTATTTGCAACACATTTTCCTGAATTTATACCAAAAACACTTATTTCATCAAGCATTAACAAAATAAGTGCTTTTTTCGATTCGCATAAGAAAATAATTATTAAACCTCTAGATGGAATGGGAGGTACTTCAATATATAAAGTAGATGATTTAAACGAAGATAATTTAAAGATAATAAGAACTATGACAAATTCTGAAAAAACACAGATTATTTGTCAGAGTTTTATTGAGGATGTTTATGAAGGAGATTTCAGAATTCTTATAATTAACGGTAAACCATTTCCAAAAACACTTGCAAGGATTCCAAAAGATGGAGATTTCAAGGGTAATCTTGCTGCAGGAGGGAAAGGAGTCGCTAAAGATATAACAGAAAATCAAAAGAAGATTGCCGAGGCAATTGCACCAATATTAGTTAAAAATCAGATTAGTTTTGCTGGAATAGATATAGTTGGAAAATATTTAACTGAAATTAATATTACAAGCCCAACTTGTGCAAGAGAAATTCTTGATCAAACACAGATGAATCCTATAGAAGAATACTTTAAAGGCTTATGAGTATTTTTTCCTCGACAGAAACTATAAGTAGACGTTCTTTAACTTTTAATAAATCTTTTATAATTTCGCTTTTAATACATCTATTATTAATTTTTGGTATTTCAATTACCACATACTATAAATTACCAATTTTTAAAGAATCTCCAATAATTAACGTTAAATTCGCTAATTCAAATCAAGATTTAATTACTAAAACTAATTTGGGTGATTCATTTAGTTCGGATTTAGATTTATCAATCTCTCAGAATGGAAACATAAGCTCATCAAAGAAAACATTACAACCATATAAAGTAAAAAAGCTTCAGGCTAATTCTGTTGTTAATACTGAGGAGGCCGTGTATTTAAATTTATGGCAAAGACAAATAGAAACTACTGGAGACGATATAATTTCAGAGAGTAAAAGTTTCTTGGATGGCAGAGTGCAGATTATGGCTACTATAGATGTTTATGGGAATTTAGTTAAATCAGAAATTCTTATTTCGTCAGGGGATAAGGCAATTGATGAAATAGCTATTAATATTTTAAAAGAGTCAGCTCCTTTTGCTCCTTTTAACAAAACCATGTCTAATGAATATAGCGTTCTTGAAATAGTTCGTGACTGGAATTTTTCGATTAATTAAATGCAAATAGTCGCTTTTGATTATGGTGAGAAAAAAATAGGCGTTGCTGTTGGACAAACTGAAACTAATACTTCTTCACCATTACAAATAATTTTTAGTAATAATGATCAAGTTAGTTGGAATGAGATTAGTGTTTTATTAGATGAGTGGAAGCCTGAACTTATTATTATTGGTAAGCCACTAAACATGGATGGCACTGATAGTGAAATAATGAAAAAAGTTGAGACGTTCGTTAAACATTTAAAAACTATTTATGATGCACAATATGAATATATCGATGAAAGATTAACCACATTCGAGGCTAAAGAAATTCTCATTGAAAATAAATCTGATATCGTAGATGCTAATGCAGCAAAAATATTAATTGATAGCTGGTTTAATAAAGAATTATAATTATGTCTATTCCTTCAACATTTATAGATCGTTTATTGTCTTCAATAAACATAGTTGATGTCATTGGAAGAAGATTAACTCTCGAGAGAAAAGGTGGTGCTTATTGGGCCAAGTGTCCTTTTCATGGCTCTGGTGAGGAAAGAACAGCTTCCTTTAAGGTATATGAGGAAACAGGTACCTATCATTGCTTTGGATGTAAAGAGTCAGGAAATGCAGTTCATTTTTTAAGAAAACATGATGGCTTGGATTTTTTAGAAGCTGTTGAAACACTTGCAACTCAGGTTGGAATGGAGATACCAAAGCAGGAGGCACCTGTAGATACTTCTAATGCTACAAAGATTAACAATCGTGCCTCTCAGGTATTTTACGAACAACTTAAATCAGATCTGGGGAAGAAAACAATCAAATACTTAAAGGAAAGAGGAATAACCGGAGAAACAGCAAAATTTTTTCAATTAGGTTATTCATCTAATAAGAAACCTACACTTTATGAAAATCTTAAAAATGAATTCAAGGAAATAGATTTGGATGAATCAGGACTATTTGGTAAAAACGACGACGGCGAATATTACGATAGATTTAGAGACAGACTTATGTTTCCAATTAGAAATATTAAAGGAGAGTGCATTGCATTTGGAGGAAGGCTGTTATCAGACAAAAAAGATCAGGCCAAATATCTTAATTCACCAGAAACAAAAACATATAAGAAAAAATATGAGCTATACGGTTTATATGAAATAAGAGAAATTAACAAAAGACCTGAATCTATATTTCTTGTTGAAGGATATATGGATGTTATTGGATTATTTCAACATGGTATAAAAAATGCTGTTGCTTCATCAGGGACAGCTTTTACACAAGAGCAACTAAGAAAAATTTTAAGTTACACAAATACTATTTATATTGTTTTTGATGGTGATGAAGCTGGATATAAAGCTTCTTGGAGGGCGGTTGAAAATGCATTACCACTTTTAAGAGAGGATACTAGAATTAGTTTTATTTTTTTGGAGCTGGATGAAGATCCAGATAGTTATGTGAGTAGTAATGGAAAAGATGCTTTCTTAAATTTAGCAAAAGAAGCTAAATCATTTTCTGATTTCTTTTTTGATTATGTTAAAGATCAAGATAATTTATCAACACTGGAAGGAAGATCGATGGTGGCAAAATTTGTATTACCTTTAGTAAATAAAATTTCAAATGATACTTTAAAAGAAGCATATATTAATGAAGTATCAAAAATATGTGATCTTGATTTCTCAAAATTAATTCAAGGAGAATCAAAATCTAAAAAAATTTCTCCTACAAAAAAAGAAGAAGTGAAGGAATCAACAAACACAGTTTTAAGGAAATCTGTGTTGGGAATCTTTACGGCGCTCATACAACATCCAAAATTATCTTCAATTAATGAGTTTTCATTAATCACTCATGAATCAAAATTTAATTTTATTAATGATATTAAAAACCTATATCAAGACTCTCCAGATTCAAATCCATCAATTATTTTTGAGAAGATAGAATCAGAAAGAATTAAGAATATTTTTGGTGAGGCTTTAGTATCAGAAGTTAAATTATCGGAGGAGGACGCCACCTCGATGATTAAAGATTGTCTTAAAATAATCTCTCAAACAAACTCTGAAAGAGAAGAAATTTTAAAAGAAAAGTACAATATGCAAGAGCTAACATCTGCAGAAAAAAGAGAATTACAACAAATTATTCTAAAAAAAGATAAAATGTCGCAGGATGAAGAAGCTTTGATAAAAAATTTAAGCTCTATTTAGATTGATTTTTGGTAATCAATCCTTAAATAAATGGGATAAAAGAGGATTTTCTGTGGATAAATTAAATCAAAAAGGCTCAAAGATTGCTGAGCTTATTGAAAAAGGAAGAGAACAAGGTTATCTAACATATTCAGATGTTAATGATCATCTTCCTGATGATATATCTGATCCTGATCAAGTAGATGAAATCATTGGAATGATTAATGATTTAGGTCTACAAGTTCATGAAACAGCACCTGATGCTGATACTTTAATGTTAGCAGAATCTGAAGATTCTGATGATATTGCTCTCGAACAAGCAGCGGAAGCTTTAGCAGCTGTAGAAAATGAAACTGGAAGAACAACTGACCCGGTTAGAATGTATATGAGAGAGATGGGAACAGTTGATCTTCTTACTAGAGAAGGCGAAATTGAGATCGCTAAAAGAATAGAAGAAGGAATGAGAGATCTTCTTAATGCAAGTGTAATGTATCCAAAAACAGTTGAGTATGTTTTACATTACTTTCAACTTGTAAAAGATGGTGAAAAGAAAATAAATGATTTTCTAACAGGATTCCTTGAAGAGATGGAAGAAGTTCCATCAGCAGGACCCGGAAGTCAAAGAGCTAAAGAAGAAGCCGAAGCTGCTGAGTCATCTGATGAGGAAGGATCATCGGGACCAGATATGAAAGAGGTCCAAAAAAGAATGACAAGCCTGAAGCGTCAATTTAATAAAACAACAAAAGTTATTGATAAAAAAGGAAGACATTCTAAAGTAGCAAATGCTGAATTTAAAAAACTTGGTGAAATATTTCAGTTTTTAAAATTTAGTCCGAGAATGTTTGAGGATATAGCTGCAATTGCAAGACATGGACTCAATAGCATTAGAGAAAAAGAGAAGTTTATTCAAACACAATTAGTAAAAAATGCTCGTATACCGAGAAAAGATTTTCTTGTCCTATACCCAGAAAATCTTACTAAAGTTAGATGGGTAGATGGCTTGATGAAAGAAAAGAAATACAAGAAAGATCTCTTAGAAAAAGTAAAACAAGATGTTGTCATTGCGCAGAAAGATATATTAGAAATTGAGAATAAAGTTGGCCTTAGTATTACAGAAATAAAAGAAATTAACAGAAACATGTCTATGGGCGAAACAAAAATGAGAAGAGCCAAAAAAGACATGGTTGAAGCTAACTTAAGGTTAGTAATATCTATTGCAAAAAAATATACCAATAGAGGACTGCAATTCTTAGATTTAATTCAAGAGGGCAACATTGGGCTTATGAAAGCAGTTGATAAATTTGAATATAGAAGGGGTTACAAGTTTTCTACATATGCAACTTGGTGGATAAGACAAGCCATAACAAGATCAATCGCTGATCAGGCCAGAACTATAAGAATCCCAGTTCATATGATTGAAACAATTAACAAACTTAACAGAGTTTCTCGTCAAATGATGCAGGATATGGGAAGAGAACCAACTCCAGAAGAGCTTAGCAAAGAACTTGATATGCCAGAGGATAAGGTAAGAAAAGTTCTTAAAATTGCCAAAGAGCCGATTTCAACTGAAACACCAATTGGAGATGATGAAGATTCAAGCCTAGGTGATTTCATTGAAGATACAGTTATTGAATCTCCATTAGAAAATGCTACTGAGGAAAGTTTGCACTTTGCCACTGATGACGTTCTTGCATCACTAACAGCAAGAGAAGCAAAAGTTTTAAGAATGAGATTCGGTATTGGTATGAATACTGATCATACTCTTGAAGAGGTTGGTAAACAATTTGATGTCACAAGAGAAAGAATCAGACAAATTGAAGCTAAAGCTTTAAGAAAGCTAAGACATCCTAGTAGATCAAGTCATCTAAAAAGCTTCTTAGACGAATAATTTATTTCCAGTTTCCTTTTCTTCCAGAAAGATCCCAATGAATTCTACTCCACATTAGTCGTATTCTTCTTTTAACGTATCTTTTAGCAAAAAAACTTGAGTACTTTGGAAGAGGAATAAATGCTTGTGAGCCTAAACCGTCAACTATTTTTATAATGATTTTTTCGTTTTGCTGACAAATAACAAGATTATGGGGTATAAGATTTTTAGTCAGTATTAAATGTTTTTCTAGCCAACTTTGAAACTCTTCTATAGCTAGCTTTATTTCTTCAGTGATACCTTGTCTAAAAAGATATGTCTCAAGTGTTTCGGCGATTTCACCATTATTTGTTATTAACTCAGTCTCAGAAGCCATACCAATATTTGTTTCTGTCATCCCATGCCATTTAGCTAAATGTGTCCACAAATCAGGATCATCTTTTTTGAGTGCCTTTTGGTCATATGCTTCTTGTTCCCTTAAATTATCATCAAAGCTTTCTAGAGATCTAAATCTTTTATACCAAGACTTATTTTTTTTAATCTCTTCTAGCAATCCTGGATGAATCACTTTTAGACATCTATTGGGATTATTAGGATTAACAAAACACATTCGATTACCACCTTCTGCGAAAGGGGTTACATCATCCAGATTAATCATAATAAGATAATAACCTATTAGTTTTATTTGAAAAGTTTAAGGCTTCCTTAATATATTAATTCTTATATAATTACACGCTCTTTTGTTCTTTTGAACATTGGGCCTGTAGCTCAGTTGGTTAGAGCAGTGGACTCATAATCCATTGGTCGGAGGTTCGAGTCCTCCCGGGCCCACCATTATTGTCTTACTTCAGCATAAATTTTACTTGTACCATCTTTATAAAGGATCAGCACATCATAGGGCATAAAACGATCGTCAACTTCCATGCCAGGAGACCCAAGAGGCATGCCAGGAACTGATAATCCAATAGCCTCAGGATGATCTTCTGATAAAAATTGTTTTATGTATTTGCTTGGAATATGACCTTCGAACACAAATCCATCAGAAGAAACTGCAGTATGGCATGATCTATATTGAGGCTCAATATTATATTTCTCTTTAATCTTCATTAGATTTTGGTGGTCTTGGCCATAAGCAGTAAAACCATTTTCCTCAACATGTTCCATCCACATTTTGCAGCAACCACATTTAGGTGTTTTATGAACTAAAAGCATTTGTTCAGAGTTAAGATCTGGGATATCGTTTTCAGATATCACAAAGGGCACAAATATTATTACAAATAATAGATACAAGTATTTTTTTTTCATTTCAATATTTTATTCTTTTTATATGAGAGAATCTATATATGAAAATGATGATAATTTTAACCCTTATTTTTGTTTTATTTAGCTGCATACCTTTTGTTCCAATAATTTAATTTTTATAAAAAATTTATCTTTTTTGGCAACAAAAAAATCATAAAAAATTTTGATTTACAAACCAAAAAACTGATGATAAATTTACTGAAATTGTTGCATATATCGGGGAGGAAATATGACACATCCAAATCATCCAAATGTAGACCAAAGTGATCGAGTAGTACCTATAAACTTAAGGCAAAGTGGCAGAACGCCTACTGAACTTCTTATATCAACTAGAGTAAGAAAATCACCATTTTGGCATTTATCTCATGAGGCAGGTTGCTGGAGAGCAACTGTATATAACAGAATCTATCATCCAAGAGGTTATGTAAAACCAGAGGATGGAGGTGCTATGGTTGAATATGAAGCATTGGTGAATAGAGTAACAATGTGGAACGTTGCTGTAGAGAGGCAAATAAGGGTGAAAGGTCCTGATGCAGAGGCATTTACAGATTTTGTTATCACTCGTGATGCAACAAAGATTGAACCAATGCATGGTAAATATGCAATCTTATGTAATGAGAAAGGAGGCATACTAAATGATCCAGTTTTATTAAGACTATCTGAAGACGAGTTTTGGTTTTCAATATCAGACAGCGACTTATTACTTTGGATGCAAGGAGTAAATGTTGCGAAACAATATAATGTAGAAATAGATGAAATTGATGTTTGTCCTCTTCAGATACAAGGGCCTTTATCAGAGGATCTAATGGCAAAGCTTGCAGGTGAAGAGCTTAGAGATGTTCCATATTATGGTCTTATGGAAGCTAATATAAATGGTGCTGATTGTGTAATTAGTCAGACAGGATTTACAGGCGAAAAAGGTTATGAAATTTATGTTCGTGATACGCATGAAAATGCTGAAAAAGTCTGGAATAAAGTTTTAGAGGATGGTGAAGAGTTTGGTCTAATGGTAATTGCTCCAGCCCACCATAGAAGAATCGCTGCGGGCATTTTGTCTTGGGGCCAAGACTTGGATCATGAAACTTCACCTTTTCAAGTTAATTTAGCTTATCAAGTACCTCGAAATAAAAAGTCAGACTATATTGGCAAGGCAGAACTTGAAAGACAAAGAGATGTTATTGATAGTGGCGAAGCTCCATTTAAAATGAAAATGGTTGGAATCACCTTGGGAGGAAAAGAAATTACAGATTATGCTCCTGATTTTTGGCTTGTTGCTGACACTGAAGGAAATGATATGGGGTATGTTACCTCTCCATGGTGGTCACCTGAGCTTGAAACTAATATAGCACTTGCATGGGTTCCATGGTCCTCGTCTGAGGTAGGGACTAAGTTGCTAGTGAAATTACCTGATGAATATTCGGTAACTCCTGGTGAGCCAGTTGAAGGCGAAGTTGTTGATGTACCATTTAGACAATCAGTCAATCCAAACAAACGTGAGGTTGAAGCAGCTAAAGGAAAAGATTTCGCTGAATAAGATTTTTAAATGAAGCGAAAGTTATCTAGATAATTTTCGCTTCACATTACAGAATGCGTTTTTTATTAATTCTAATTCTATCAATACCGCTTTATTCTCAAAGCTCAAAAGTATTATGTGAATTAAATGGAGAATATTCAGTAACTTATAAAGACATAAAAAAAACTTATCTTGCTGAAGGCATTGAGCTTTTTAGAAACTTAGCTAGACAAACTCAACAATCTCTTTTTTTATTGAGAAGGGCAAAAACTAATTTTGCTGAAGAAGATTGGGAAAAAAATTCTTTATATGTTGTTCAATATTGGGATGTTGATTCTGCTAAGGAAACCTACAAATCTCTTACCCATACACTAGAACCTGCTCCAGCATGGATCAACGAGGACGCAAAATGGTATGTCGAAACAAAAGATACTGGAATTGCTGTTACTCATACCATGGAAGTTGAAGAGGAGCATCCATTGTTTCCAGAATATAAAGTAGAAGTATATAAAATTACAAACAGCTTCAATTGGTTTACAGGAAAAGGTCAAATTTATGGAGACATATGGCTTAAAAAGAAAGATGAATCAAAAGGCAAGAATCCTAAAATTGAAATCTTTGCAAATGGTAAATGCGAGCAACAAAAGAAAAAGTTCTAATTTTTTAATAAAAATACAAAAATATCTTTAAAATATTATTAATGAATTCTGTTGATGCTAATGAAATAAAAAATGCTTTTCTATTATTCATTAATGTTGAATCTTTAAATGAAAAAACAAAATTAGAAAATGCTTTTGATGAGTTTGAAAGTTTAGTCGTTTCATCCGGGTTAATTATTCACGGTAGTAAATGTTTAAAACAAACTGCTCCAGTAATTAATACGTTTATAACGAAAGGAAATCTTGAAAATTTAAGGAATCAGATCATACAAAGCGATGTTGAAATAATAATAATTAACCATGAACTTTCTGCTTCTCAAACAAGAAATTTGGAAAAGTTTTTTAATAAGAGGGTCATTGATAAGACTGAACTTATTTTAGATATTTTTGCTACTCGGGCTTCTTCACACATTGGTAAATTACAAGTTGAACTTGCACAGCTTAAACATTTATCTACAAGACTCATAAGAGGATGGACTCACCTTGAGAGACAAAAAGGTGGAATAGGTTTACGAGGCCCTGGTGAAACTCAGCTAGAAACTGATAGAAGGCTTATAAATAAGCGAATTAAAAGACTTAATCAAAGACTTGAAAAATCCCATAAACAAAGAGAGATCAATAGATATTCAAGGAAAAAAAGTAGAAACAAATTAGTAGCATTAGTTGGATATACGAATGCAGGAAAAACGACTTTATTCAATAAATTGACCGAAAGTTCTCAACTTGCTGAAGATAAATTATTTGCAACATTGGACTCAGTCACAAGAAAAAACAAGAATCCAAAATATGGTCCAATATTATTCTCAGACACTGTTGGTTTTATTTCAGACCTACCAACTCAATTGGTAGAGTCCTTTAAGGCTACTTTAGATGAACTTAAAACTGCTGATCTTTTATTGCATGTTGTCGACAGTCATGATGTTGATTACAAATTAAAAATTAAGGAAGTTAACAATATTTTAAATGACATTGGAGTTATGAATATTCCTCAAATTATTGTTAACAACAAATGTGATCTAATTGATGCTTCAAAATTAGATATCTTAAAGTTTAAAAAAAATGAGGAGGTATTTATTTCTGCTCAAGATGATAATGAATTTAAAGATTTAAGAGCAAAAATAAATAATCTACTTTTTAATGGAATGTATCAGGGTTGGATATCAATGGAAAATAATATGGGAAACATTAGATCTTCACTTTTTGATATGGGATGCGTTAAAGAAGAAAAAGTTTCTGAATGTGGAAAGATGCTAGCCAAAATTAAAATTGGAAATGATGAATTAAATGAGCTACTAAACTTAAAAGGATTTGAACTTTGTCTTGATGAGGATATACTTTTAATCTCTACAAAATAAACATAAACAAATGAATAAGCTAAATAATCTGTTAGACTCCATTGCAAAACCTTTTATGCCAATTACACCTTGGCTTCTTCGACTAGGTTTGGGAATATCCTTTATTTTGCATGGACAAGGTAAACTCCCACTTCCACCAGAAAGGATGGTACCTTGGTTTGAAAGTATGGGCTACATGTATCCAGAATTAGTTTCTAGTTTAGTTGCAATAGGAGAGATCGCTGCTGGAGTTGGAATTATTTTTGGCGGATTGCTTGCTAATAAGGTCGGTCATTTGATAACAAGATTATCTGGTGGAGCAGTCGGCGTAATTATGATTGGAGCTATTTTGATTGCTCATTCTGATTGGCTAGTGACTCCCAAGTTATTTATGAGCGAGCAAATATTTTTATTTCTTCTTGGAACCTATTTCGCCATAAGAGGTAATAAATAGCTATTTTCCAGAGTTTTTTTCTAAACAATTACTAATTAGATAAAAAATTTATATATTTTTTTGTATTTCTACTTGTAAATCTAAATGCGAATCATTATCATTCTCATTCATGAAAGCTACTTTATTGGTCATTCCCCTAAAAGTGTGCAGTTTTCTGATTTATTAATCAAAAATCTTTAGGCGAAAAAAAGTAGCTTTCAACTAATTCTTATGAGGATAATTATAAATAAAATATCAAATAAACTTTTTAAAGACATATCTCCAGTATTATTCATTGGAGCTCTTTTAATATCGTCATTTATTTTTGCTCAGGATAATGATGAAGATGTTGAAGAAGTAATTGTAAAAGGTAATGTTTTATATTCTGACCAGGTCAATGCGCTAAAAACACCTGTACCAGTTTTAGATGTTCCACAAACTGTATCAATTGTTACAGACGACGAAATAGAAGAACGTGGCTTTAGAGAAATTGGTGATATTGTTAGATATACAACAGGTGTGAATACATCTCAAGGTGAAGGTCATAGAGATGCGGTAGTATTTAGAGGAGTCAGATCCACAGCAGATTTCTTTCAAGACGGGACAAGAGATGATGTTCAATACTATCGCTCACTATATAACGTAGAGCAAGTAGAAATATTGAAAGGACCTAACGCGCTTTTATTTGGAAGAGGTGGAACTGGTGGTGTCATTAATAGAGTTACTAAGAAAGCTGTTATAGATGAGCAATTTGGATCAATCAACTTAGGCATGGATTCATTTGGCGCAAGTGATTTAGCTGTTGATTACAATATAGTTAGTGGAGACAATTCTGCATTTCGAATCATGGTCCATAGCGATGCTCTTGAAAGTCATAGAGATTTCTATGATGGTGATAGATTAGGAATTAATCCTACAATGAAGATTCAACTTAGTGAAAGAACCACATTAGATGCTTCGTACGAGCATGCAGATCATGAAAGATATATTGATAGAGGTATACCAACTGAAAATGGAAGACCTGTAGAAAGATTTAAGGATATTGTTTTTGGTGACTCCAAAAGAGACAACCTCACAACTCTTGAAGCTGATATTTTTAGAGCAACATTAAGTACTGTATTCTCAGATACTAGCAAAGGTAATCTTCAAGTAGTTTCTAGTGAATTTGATAAAATGTACCAAAACTACTATGCATCCAGTTATTCTGCAGGAGCAACGGTTGTAACAATGGATGGATACTACGATTCAACTTCAAGAGAAAATACAATTATTTCTGGAAACCTTGTTAATGAAATTGAAATGGGTTCCACAACTCACACAATTTTATTTGGCGGTGAAATAATAGATACAATAAATAATAATTTACGTTATAACACATACTTTAGTAATACTCAGGACGACAATGAGGTCTTTAATATTACTAATCCTATGGACTTTACAGTCAACGCAGCAGGACAACCATCAACGAATGACTATAGAGCTGATTTAAAGACCAAAACTAAGTCTGATATCGAAGTTACTTCAATATACTTCCAAGATCAGATTGACGTAAACGACAATCTTAAATTAATGATTGGTGGGAGACATGATACATTTGACATTACTGTAACGGATGTTAAAAATGGCTCTGCTCAATCAAGAGAAGACAAAGAATTTTCACCAAGAGCTGGTTTGATATACAAGCCAAAAGATAATATTTCTGTTTATTACAGTTACAGTGAAAGTTTCCTTCCTAGATCTGGAGAACAATTCAAATCATTATCAGCAAGCAGTGCTGCTCTTGATCCAGACGTTTACGAAAGTTCTGAAGTTGGAGTCAAAGTTACAATATCTGATGACTTAAGCCTTACAGCTGCATTTTTTGAGAGTGAACAAACTGTTGCAAGCAAAGATGATGTTACAGGTGAGGATATAGATATTAAAGGCCTAACTGTTGATGGATTTGAAGCGGAACTAAAAGGTAATCTTACAGATAAGTTCAGTTTAGTTGCTGGCTTCACAGCAATAAACGGGGAAACTTCAAGTGGTGGAGAGCCAAGAGAAATACCTGATCAGATGTTAACTCTATTCGGAACATATGAAATTTCAGATAAAGCTGGTGTTGCATTTGGATTCACAAAACAAGGAGAATCCAATATTAAAAATAATAAACCAGACCTTGTCTTACCCAGCTATACAAGATTTGATATGGCTGCTTATTACAATATATCTGATGATTTAGTATTACGTTTTAATTTAGAAAACTTAACTGACGAGCTTTATTTCCCTCATTCACATAGTACACACCAAGTATCAGCTGGTGAAGAAAAAAATGTGAGAGTTTCAATAAGTAAGAAGTTCTAAGGTTTCTTTGGGAGAGGGGTGTTATACAGTACCCCCTAAAAATAAAGAAAGGGCAATTCAATTGCCCTTTTTTTTGAAGTAAAATAATCAATATGAAAAATTATTTAAAGTATGACGACGTTAAAGTATTTAAGTATGACAACTTAGTTCTTGCTGTTATATATACCATTGGTCATATTTTAATAGCAATGACATGCAACAGAATCATTACTGGAGCTACATTAGATATGGCTGCTGCAGATGCATTTATAGAGCCTATTATTAATGGATTTTGGTTTTATTTTCTTCTTGTAGTTTTAAAGAATTACATTACAAAAAGATTAGATAATATGCCAACAAAAATTTTTAGTTCGCACAATGTTGGAATTTATCTTGCAGTAATATATACGACAGGTCATATATTAATCGCAATGATATGCAACAGGCTGCTAACTGGTGCGCCTTTGAACCTAGCCGCTATAGATGCAATAGTTGAACCTTTGGTTAATGGGTTTTGGTTTTATTTACTATTTGAAGTTTTTAATATTTATAAAGAAAACGTCGTTGCTAGTGCTTCAGGCAGAAGCAGTAAAAATCCAAATCCTGAGCAGTTAAAGTCTTCTAAATTGGCTCCGATCAATAATAAAAAGAATTTAGATTAAATATACAAAAAAATATTCTTTAAAGTACAATATTGCAACTTAATGTGGGGCTATAGCTCAGCTGGGAGAGCACCTGCTTTGCAAGCAGGGGGTCCGCGGTTCGATCCCGCGTAGCTCCACCATTTTTAATACATAAATCTTATATTTTCATGGTGACCATATGGTGACTAAAAACTATAATGGTTGATAATACTTTATGAACCAGTTACCTTCGTGATCTTCAATAAGCGCTGAACAGCTTTCACACCAATCACCGTCATTCATATATTTAATTTCATCGTGTTGTCGAATTTCTGCATGATGTATGTGACCACATATAATTCCGTCATACTTTTTCATTCTGGCGTAATTAATCATTTGTGTTTCAAACTCACCGATGAAATTTGTGGCTATCTTTGCTTTTCTTTTAAGGAATTTTGATAGTGACCAAGGTTTATAACCAAAGAACGCCCGTACCTTATTTAATAGGTAATTAAAATTAATTAATCTATCGTAACCCCAATCACCTATATACATTATTCTTTTACCAAATTTTGTTCTCATCAAATAATCGAACATATCTCCATGTACTACGAGATATTTGTTCTCATCAACACCCACGTGAACCATTCTATTATGTGTTTCAATATTCCCAATGTTAATCGTTGGAACTGTTCTTAAGAACTCGTCATGATTACCACTAATCCAATAAACTTCTGCATATTTTGAAATACGAATAAGTTGTTTAATTATTCGATTATGATCATCTGGCCAATACCATTTTTTCTTAAGTCTCCAACCATCAATAATATCGCCGACTAAATATAGCTTTTTTGTTCTAACTTCTTGAAGAAATTTTAAGAGTTCTTTGTCTTTACAGTGTTTGCTACCTAAATGTAAATCTGAAATGAATACACTTCTATGACCAATATCGTCTTTCATCTATGCTATCCCAATGCTTATAGTTATCTCTAAATAAAAAGTTTTTAATTAAATAGATGGACATACCTAAATAGCCCATCTTTTTAAACCTTCTACTGTCTTGTCCAAAGTAATGTTTGGCAATTTTAAATTTCTTTGGATCATATTTTCTCGATAAGTGAAAATCCTCTGATGTAGGATACTTGCAAGGAAATTTACCATGTTCATAAAACTTATCTTTACGAGTTAGTAAATATGCTCCTACAGCAAAAGGAATCCACTTTGATAGTATTTTATTTAATACATTAAATATTGAAAAACTTAATTGCGCCCTTAGATCGGTGTCGTAACATTTAATATTTAGTCCTATTAAATGTAAATCCTCTTCTTTCATTT
>SHBF01000015.1 GCA_004212975.1 SAR86 cluster bacterium | reverse complement strand
TCATTTTACGAAGGACATATTAAAGATTATCAGCTTGACAATATCATAAACATGATTGAGTCCCTTGGACTTAATACAGATCATAGTAAATACAGTTACTCTAAATTAAAAAAATATATGGCATCAGATAAAAAAGTTAAGGATGGGAAACTTAATTTAATTTTAATAGATAAAAAATTTAATGCCTTTAAAACTTCAAAATATAATATCAAAAATATCACAAGTGCCCTAAATTAAGCAGCGCTTGCAGTTGTAGCTTTTAATAAATCCTGAATATTTGTAGCTGCTGGTACCACAAGCCAAAAATGACTTTCAAATTTGTCAAAGTCATCTATTATCTCCTTTGCCTTTTTACTATTAGTATATTTATAGTGATTACTTAGAATTTCTTTTAAATGCTTTCTATGAGGCTGCATTTCTTCAGTTGTTATCCTTTCTAATCCAACTAATCCTCTGTTACATTTGTCGAAGAATGTCCTGTCTTCGTCCAATACATATGCAAAACCTCCTGTCATGCCTGCTGCAAAATTTAATCCAACATTACCAAGAATAGTTACATGACCACCGGTCATGTACTCACAGCAATGATCGCCAGCACCTTCAATAACTGCTTTAGCACCTGAATTTCTTACCGCAAACCTTTCTCCAACTGAACCAGATATATAAACTTCCCCACCAGTTGCTCCATATAGACATGTATTGCCAGCAAGAATGGTTTTTTCATCATTAATGGCAAAATCGGCATCATTTTTGATAATTATTTTTCCTCCATTCATACCTTTTCCAACATAATCATTAGCATCACCATTAAGAGTAATATTTAATCCGTTAGCATTCCAACATCCAAAACTTTGTCCAGCAGACCCCATAAAGTTAAGATTTAGACTGCCTGATAATCCATCTTCGCCATATCTAGATGCAATTTCTCCTGAAACATTTGCACCAACAGATCGGTCAGTATTTGAAATGTTATAACTAAAACTACCTTTTTTATCATTATTAATAATATCTTTCACATCAGACAATATCTTTCTAGATAAATCTGCTTTATCCCAAGGATTATTTTTTGATACTTTGCAAAAATTAGATTCTTTATTGTTTAAATCTGAATATAAAATTGGAGATAGATCAATATTTTTTAGATAATCTTCAATTTCCTCCAATTGATATAAGTAGTGTGTCTTACCAATAATATCTTCAAGTTGTTTAACGCCTAGCTCAGCTAAATATTTTCTTACATCATTGGCAATGAAATTAAAGTAATTTATTACTCTTTCTTTTTCGCCAATAAAATGTTGATTAATTAAGTCTTTTCTTTGTGTGGCTACTCCAGTTGCACAGTTATTTAAATGGCAGATTCTTAGATACTTGCATCCCATTGCTATCATTGGTCCTGTTCCAAAACCAAATGATTCTGCACCAAGCATTGCCGCTTTAATAACATCAAGACCAGTTTTCATTCCACCGTCAGCTTGTAGTCTAATTTTGTGACGAAGTCCACTGTCTCTTAGACTTTGATGAGCCTCTGCCAAACCGAGCTCCCATGGTGATCCTGCATATCTTATTGAAGTAAGAGGACTTGCACCTGTTCCACCATCATGACCAGAAATAGTAATTAAATCTGCGTATGCTTTTGCTACGCCAGATGCAATGGTTCCTACACCTGGTTCTGAGACAAGCTTTACGGATACAAGGGCCTTTGAATTAACTTGCTTAAGGTCGAAAATCAATTGTGCTAAGTCTTCAATCGAGTAAATATCATGATGTGGAGGTGGAGAAATTAAGGTAACTCCAGGAGTTGAATACCTCAATTTAGCAATCAAGCTATCAACTTTTCCACCTGGTAATTGACCTCCCTCACCAGGTTTAGCTCCTTGTGCAATTTTTATTTGTAATACTTCAGCATTAACTAAATAATGTGGTGTTACTCCAAATCTTCCAGAAGCCACTTGTTTAATTTTCGACATCTTTAATGTGTCATATCTTTCTTTCGCTTCACCCCCTTCACCAGAATTTGATCTCGATCCGAGCGAATTCATTGCCTCCGCTAATGTTTCATGAGCTTTTGGAGATAATGCACCTAGACTCATTCCAGCTGAATCAAATCTCTTTAATATTTTTTTACTAGCTTCAACCTTTTTTATATCAATACTTTTTTTAGATTTTTTAATTCCAAGGATATCCCTCAACATTGCCGGGGGTCTTTTATCAACTAGATCTGCATATTCCTGATATTTTTGGTTTGATCCAGTCGAAACAGCCTCCTGAAGTTTTTTTACAATCTCTGGATTGTATGTATGATATTCGCCACCATGAACATATTTTAAGAGTCCTCCTACACTAATATCAGATAAATTAGATGTAGCGTATTCACTTAATTTTTTATTTTCATTGTCTAGATCATCAAAATTTTTACCTGCAATTCTACTTATTGAGTTTGTAAAACATAAGTCAATAACATCATTGTTAAGTCCCACTATTTCAAATAACTGCGAACCTCTATAACTAGAAATTGATGATATGCCCATCTTTGAAATTATTTTTAATAAACCTTTATTAACTCCTTTTCTATATCTAGCGCAATTTTCATGCGGCATTCCTTTAATTTCATTTCTATCGGAAAGATCGAGAATTGTTTGATAAGCAAGTGATGGATATACAGCAGTTGCACCAAAACCTATGAGGCATGCAATTTGATGTGTATCTCTAGCAGATGATGTTGATATAACTATGTTTGCATCAGATCTTAATCCTAGGCTTACAAGCTTTTGATGAACACAGCCTACAGCAAGCAATGCGTTGATCGGTAAATAATCTTTGCTTGGTACTTTTTCAACAAGATGAATAATAACTTTTCCATTTTTAACCTCTTTTACAACATTTTCTTGGAGTTTCTTTAGAGCTTTTTCTAAGCTGGAACTTTTTGCATACTCAAGATTAATCTCTATATTGCTGAAATGTTTATTTTTAATAATCGACTGTAGTTTTTTAAATGATAGTACAGGTGATGAAGTTACTAATCTTTTGGCATGATCAGGCGTTTCATCAAATACATTAAGTTCTGGTCCATAACAAGTTTCTAGAGACATAACACTAGCCTCTCTCAAAGAATCAATAGGAGGATTTGTTACTTGTGCAAATTGTTGTCTAAAGTAATCATATAATTGTCTGTGCATTTTACTCATTACAGCTAAGGCTGTATCGTCTCCCATTGAGCCGGTTCCCTCATTGGATTCAACTGCAAGTGGCTTAATTACAGAGGTTCTTTCTTCTTTATGAAGTAAAAACATTTTAGATGCTATAGATAATTCACTTCCAGAAATTTTTTTTAAGCCTAGTCCTTCATATTTATCTAAGCTAGATTCAATATAAACTGTTTGCTGTCTTAACCATTCCCTGTATGGCAGCTTATCTTTAAGAGAATTATCTATCTGTTTTTCGTCTAGAATCTCACTTGTAAACGTATTTACAGCAAGAATACCGCCAGGTGAAACTCTACCTTTTTTAATTATATTTTCGTTATTCTTTGGATTTACGCCAGTTTCAGACGCAATTGTAATGATATTGTCTTTATCAATTTGATATCTAGCAGGCCTTAAACCGTTCCTATCAAGCATACATACCGCCCATTTCCCATCAGACATTACTATTCCAGCTGGGCCATCCCATGGTTCCATATGCATTGAATTATATTCATGGAAGCTCCTTATATCAGGATCAAGCAAATATGCATTTTGCCATGCTGGTGGCATAACCATTCTTATTGCCCTAAATAATTTCACTCCTCCATTTAAAAGAATTTCTATCATATTATCTAAAGCAGAAGAATCAGACCCTGTTTCATTTACCAGTTGTTTAAATTCCTGAATTTTTGGTAGTCTTGGACTTTTAAACTTTGATGAACGAGCTTTAACCCAATTCCTATTGCCTCTTATTGCATTAATTTCACCATTATGCGCTAACAGTCTAAAGGGCTGTGCTAAGTGCCATCGTGGATGAGTATTTGTTGAAAACCTTTGATGAAAAACACAAATAGACGACTCAAATTTAGAAGATTTAAGATCTAAATAAAAATCTTGAATTGCATCAGGAAGCATTAAACCTTTATAAATAATTGTTTTTGAAGACAAGCTACAAAAATATAATTGCTCATCATCAAGATATATCTCTTCAATTAATTTCCTTGCCTGGTAAAGATTAGTTTCAAATTTTTCTTCATAAAAGACTTTATCTATAGATTGAATATATAGTTGATAAATATTTGGCAAGCAACTTGAAGCTATTGTGCCAAGAATATCTTTATTTACTGGTACAGGACGAACAGCCTTTAGTATAAGGTTTTCACTTTTGAGAATTTTTTCAATTTTAGAAAGATCAGATTCAATTTTATTATTAGTAAATAATTGTCCTATTGCAAATTCATTTGAAATTTCTATCCCTTGTTCTTCAGAAATAGCATTTTTGAAAAAATCTTTATCTAAATTTAACAGAAGCCCACATCCGTCGCCTGTTTTTCCATCAGCGCCTATTGCTCCACGATGAGTCATACTTCTTAGGGCATTAATCGATTTATTGATAATTTTGTGAGATTTTATGCCGTTAATATCTGCTATTAAGCCAAACCCACAGTTATCTCTAAAGTCATCTTTTGAAAATAATTTTGACATATTGTTAAAGTGTGAATACAAACTATATCATACAATGCTATGAATTATCAAAGAAAAGTGTCATACTATGTCATACACTAATAAAAAAATGACCAATAAAAATAAGCAATATAGAATTGAGAAAGGTCTTTTGCTGTTTACTCAGCCAAGATCCCCCTACTACTATGGAAAGATTAGGTTAAAAGGTAAATATCATACTAAATCTTTTTCACCTATCTCAGACTTTAATAAAGCTAAAGAAAAACTTTATGAGTGGAGAAATGAGCTCATTAACAATCCAATTGATGTATCTTCTCAAAATCTAGATAGAAATGAATATACAGATTTCAAAGAACTAAATAATAAATTTCAATTCCTAGATGTTGGCAGATATGATCCTGCAAAAAAATCAGTTGATGAAAGAAAGATTAATTTTGTAGAAATATATGGTGAATACAACCAATCTCAAGCATCTAATCAGGCTCATAGATGTCTTGATTGTGGAAATCCATACTGTGAATGGAAGTGTCCTGTCCATAACTACATACCTGATTGGTTAAAGCTTGTTAATGAAGGCAATATTTTAGAAGCTGCAGATCTATGTCACTCAACAAATAGTCTTCCTGAAGTTTGTGGGAGAGTATGTCCACAAGACAGATTATGTGAGGGTGCGTGTACATTGAACGACGGATTTGGGGCAGTCACTATAGGATCTATAGAAAAATATATTACTGAAAAAGCATTTGAAATGGGATGGAAACCAGATTTATCAAACAGACAATGGACAAATAAAAAAGTTGCAATAGTTGGTTCAGGTCCTGCAGGTATAGCGTGTGCTGATATTCTGACTAGATCTGGTATTCACAGTCATGTATATGACAAAAATGAAGAAATTGGAGGACTGCTTACTTATGGAATCCCTGAATTTAAGTTAGAAAAATCAGTTGTTAAAAGGCGAAGAAAAGTTCTAGAGGAAATGGGTATTAAATTTCATATGGGAATCGAGATTGGTAAAGATATTAAATTTAAGAAGCTATATGAAAAATATGATGCAGTATTTTTAGGTATGGGAACTTATACATCTCTTGAAGGCGGCTTTAAAGGTGAAAAACTTCCAGGTGTATATAAAGCAATTGATTATTTAATATCCAATACAAAAAAATTACTAAATATGGATTCTGGTAAAGCTGAGTTTATAAATTTTAAAGGTAAAAAAGTTGTTATTTTAGGCGGAGGAGATACCGCAATGGATTGTAATAGAACAGCAATAAGACAAGGAGCTAAATCAGTTACATGTCTATATAGAAGAGATGAAAAAAACATGCCAGGTTCCAGACGAGAAGTTCAAAATGCAAAGGAAGAAGGCGTAGTATTTGATTTTAATATTCAGCCTATTGATATTCTTGGAAACGAAAAAGTTGAAGGTGTTAAAGTTGTTCAGACAGAATTAGGAGAACCAGATCAAAATGGTAGAAGAGTTCCAATCCCTATAAAGGGCTCTGAAAAAATTTATGATGCAGATGTAGTTATTGTTGCATTTGGTTTTAGAGCCAGTCCTGCCCAGTGGTTTAATGACTTTGATATTCAAACAAGGAAAAATGGCTTAGTTATAGCTGAAGAAGATCAAAAATATAAATTTCAAACCTCTAACGAAAAAGTATTTTCAGGTGGTGATATGGTTAGAGGCTCAGATTTAGTTGTAACAGCAATATGGGAAGGAAGAGAAGCAGCTAAAAGTATTATAAAATATGTCTCATAATGAACTCAGATTCGTCATTTCTAAAAGCATTAAATAAAGAAAGTCTCCCAACACCTCCAATATGGTACATGCGTCAAGCTGGACGATACATGCCAGAGTACCAAAATGTTAGAAAAAAATTTAAAAATTTTTTAGATATGTGTAAAGAGCCAGATATATGTTGTGAGCTTGCATTACAGCCTATTAATGCATTTAAATTGGATGCTGCAATCCTATTCTCAGATATCTTAACTATCCCTGATTCTTTTGGGCTCGGTGTGGAGTTTATTGAAAAAGAAGGACCTGTTTTTAGAAATCCTATTAGTAAAAGTACAGATATTAAAAATCTCAATCACTTTGATCCTGAAAGTTTAGATTATGTCTACAAGGCAGTGAATAACATTAAAAGCTCTTTGCCAAAAGAAATACCATTAATTGGATTCTGTGGAAGCCCTTGGACTTTAGCTGCATATTCAATAGAGGGAAGATCATCAAAAGACTTTGAGAAGACATTAGGCTTTTTAGAATCAAATCACAAAGATGTTCATGATTTATTAATAAAATATACGGACGCATGCTTTTTGTACTTAAGAAAGCAAGTACAGTCAGGTGCTGATGTGATTCAGATATTTGATTCTTGGGCGAATCTACTTACAAAGGAAGATCTTATTGAATTTTCTTTTAATTATATAAATTCTTTGATCTCAGCTTTAAAGCTTGATCCCTTAACAAAAAATATTCCAGTTATTATTTTTGCTCGAAATCCAAAATGTAACATCGAAGAATTAATTAATACTTCTGCTGACTGCATAAGTCTCTTCTGGTCAATGAATGATTTGAATTTTGAGGTAGCTAAAAATAAGGTTGCTATCCAAGGTAACCTTGATCCAAAAATTCTACTTGAAAGTGATGAAACAATAAAAAGGGAGACCTATAAAATTCTTGAAAGATTTAAAGAATATCCTGGTTATATTTTTAATTTAGGACATGGGATAACTCCAGATATTAATCCCGATAAAATTAAATATTTAACAAATATTGTCAGAGAGTATTAGTTTTCCCACAATCTTATTAAACCCTCTTGAGTGCATGATGCAATAAGCTTGCCATCTCTTGAAAAAATAGAACCTCTTGAGAATCCTCTTGCATTTCTAGTTACAGGACTATCTATGGTATATAAAAACCATCCATCTAAATCTAATTTTCTGTGGAACCACATCGCATGATCCAGACTAGCATTTTGAAGATTTTTAGTTAAAAAGTTTACACCAACAGAATTGTTGGCAGCACCTAAAAGTCCCATATCAGATATATACAAAAGAAAGGCTTGTTGAATTACTTGTTCATTAGGGAGAGAGCCATCTGTTTTAATCCAAGTATTTTTATATGGTGGCGTTCTCTCTGGTTTAAAATAGTTTTGGTGCTCAACTGGTCGCATCTCAATTTCCCTTTGTTTTATAAACATTGGCATATCTTCTTTTTTCATATTAAGTTCTTTAATAATTTCTTCTCTAATTTCTTGCTCACTTTTAAGTGATTCTGGCTCAGGAACATCTGGCATTTCAATTTGATGCTCAAGTCCTTTTTCTCTTTTTTGAAAAGATATAGAGCAATTAAATATAACTTCGCCTTCTTGAATAGCTTTAACACTTCTAGTAGTAAAGCTTTTTCCATCTCTTATTCGGTCAACCGTAAAAGTAATGGATTTATCCATATCTCCTGGTCTTAAAAAATAAGAATGATATGAATGAGCAAAATGCTCTACGTCAATAGTTTTATATGCTGCTATTAAAGTCTGAGCCATAACTTGGCCACCAAATATTCTCTTGTAACCTACATTTTTTCCATTCCAAGAAAATATATCCCTATCTATTTTTTCAAGTTCAAATAACTCTAAAGATTTTTTCAGAACTGATTTCTTATTCATAAGATTTAAGTTGCGCTCAGACCTCCATCTATTAACAATTCCGTCCCTGTTATATAAGACGATTCATCAGAGGCAAGAAAAACGGCTGCATTAGCAATGTCTTTAGGTTCAGCAAGTTTTCTTATTGGGATCTGTTGAATAAGCTTCTGTTCAATGTTTCTCTCAGGAGCAGCATCAATCATGGTTTGCACCATTGCAGTTCTAGTAAATACTGGATGAATGGAATTACATCTAACTAGGTTAGTAGTTTTAGCACAATGAAGTGCTATTGATTTTGATAAATGTCTAACTGCAGCTTTAGAGGAGTTATATGCAGAAGTATTATGTGAGGCAACAATGCCAGACATTGAGGAAATATTTATAATTGAGCCATCTCCAGAGTCTCTCATTAGTTGAATGGCATGTTTGCAACCAAGAAATACTGAATCTAAATTTACACTATGCACTAATTTCCATGTTTCGATATCGGTAGATTCAATATCACCGCCATTACCAATACCTGCATTATTAACTAATATGTTTAGAGATCCGGCTTCATTTTTAATAAATTCAATTGCAGATATCCAGTCTTCAGACTTGGTCACATCCAAATTAATGCCTTGGCAAGATAGTTCGTTACATGTTTTTTTTAATTCGCTCTCATTAATATCACTAATAAATACAACTGCACCCTCTTCAATCATTGAATTAGCCATTTCCTTACCTAAGCCTTGGGCTGCACCTGTAATAAGTGCTACTTTGCCTTTTAGTCTTTCTGTCATAATAAATATATAATTAATTTAAGGTCACATCTTACATTGTTTGCAAAAAAACTAGAACTTTAACCTGTCAAAAGGTAGGATATGCAGTCCAAAACGTGTTAATAAAAAAATGACAATAAATAAAGAAATTGATTTACCAAATAAACCTGATAATAAAATTAGTGTTGCTGATGTTTTTAATATTGATTCAAAACTAACAGTTAAAGGTTTTGCAAAAAAAACAGCATGGGTTCCAGAGATTGATAGCTCCTATGTATTTGATAAAGAGACAACTCTGTCTATTTTGGCAGGATTTGAGCATAACAGAAGAGTTATGATTCAAGGCTTTCATGGAACAGGCAAATCTACACATATTGAACAAATTGCAGCCAGATTAAATTGGCCATGCGTTCGAATAAATTTAGACAGTCACATCAGCAGAATTGATTTGCTTGGAAAGGATGCTATTAAGCTAAATGATGGAAAACAAATCACTGAATTTCAAGAAGGTCTTCTTCCTTGGTCAATTCAAAATCCCGTTGCTCTTGTTTTTGATGAATATGATGCTGGTCGTCCAGATGTTATGTTTGTTATTCAAAGGATACTTGAAGTTGAAGGCAAGCTTACTCTATTAGATCAAAATAAAATTATAAATCCTCATTCATCATTTAGACTTTTTGCAACAACGAATACTGTGGGCTTAGGAGATATGACTGGTTTATATCATGGAACACAACAGATAAATCAAGGTCAAATGGATCGTTGGCATATTCTTTCAACATTAAATTATTTAGATCCCTCTCAGGAACTTAAGGTTGTGATGTCAAAACTTAATAATCTTAAAGGAGAAAAGAATAAAGAAATCATAAAAAACATGATTAAACTTGCAAATCTAACAAGAGTTGGATTTGCTAATGGAGATATTTCAACATTAATGTCTCCGAGAACAGTTATATCATGGGGGCAAAATTTTAAAATTTTTAAGGACCTTGTTACTTCATTTAATCTTACTTTTTTAAATAAATGCGATGATATTGAAAAGTCCATTATTTCTGAATACTTTCAAAGATGTTTTGATATTGAAATTGATAATGGAGAATCAGGCTCGGCTTCTTAATGAGTTGGACTAAAAAAAGAGAAAGATTGCATGAAGCAGCTGTATCTACAATAAGAGCTATTTCAAAAAATAAAAAAATCTCTTCCAATACAGGTCTATCTCAAAGACCACCAACTAGCAATCATGTCGCTTTACCTAATGTTCCAAGATCTTTTAAGGATTTAAATAAATGGCGAGGTGAATCTGATTTTCAAGCGTTTTGGCATTTATTCCATAAGAAAACTAAAGATTTTCAACTTACTCTCCCTGCAAGAATGATTTTTAATGAATTAGAAATTGCTAGAGTTGAGTTATTAGGTTCTTCTAAATACCTTGGTTCTGAAAGAAATATATCAGAATATACAAATTCTAGAAGCAATGAACTTGAAGATGAAAAATCTCTAAATTTTTTATCTTACGGAGCAAATTTATGGCTTAAAGAATATATGAATTTTGATTTAAGTGAAAATTCAAAAAATATAATTTCAAAATTTATCAAAAAATATAAGATTGATTCGTCTGCAAACAAAATCCGAGAAAATCTAATAAAAAATCTTGATGATCAAGTCAGCTTTGAAAAAAATGCAATCCAATTTCTTCAAAAATTAGATCTAGTTAAAGAAAATGTTGAAGATGAAGAAAATAATTTTGAAGAAGCGCCTGGATCAACAGATGATATTGTTAATGAAGAAGAAACTATTCAAGAAGATTCAGGAATTGAAGAAAAAATAGACTTAAAAGATTTTGGTGGTGACTTAAATGTTGATATTCAAGATGCAATTGAAAAAATTGATGATACCTCAATTGAAGATGAAATTGAGTCTCTTACTTATCCTAATAATGATTTCAAAACTTCATATATAGACGACTATTCTATTTATACATCAAATTTTGATGAGATTATTGATGCCAAAGATCTAGTTACAAATGAAGAATCAATGCGTTTAAGAAATCAATTAGATAATTTAATTAAACCTCACATATCAACCATAGGAAAATTAGCAAACAGACTACAAAGATTGCTTTTGGCTAAACAGAATACAAGTTGGAATTTTAATCTTGAAGAGGGAATTCTTGATAACTCAAGATTACACAGAGTTATTGCTAGTCCTGGATACTCTCTTAGCTTCAAACAAGAAACAGAAAATGATTTTAAAGATACTATTGTTACTTTATTAATTGATAACTCTGGATCAATGCGAGGAAGGTCTATAAGCCTTGCAGCTATATGTGCTGATATTATTGGAAGTACACTAGAAAGATGTCAAGTAAAGACTGAAATCCTAGGTTTTACAACTAAGCATTGGAAAGGCGGCGACTCAAAAAAATTGTGGATTATAAATGGTAATAGTTCAAATCCAGGCAGACTGAATGATATCAGACACATAATATATAAGAGTGCCAATAATAGTTGGAGAAGATCAAGAAAATATTTTGGTGCAATGTTAAGGGAAGGCCTATTAAAGGAAAATGTTGATGGGGAAGCGCTTGCATGGTCACATGATAGGCTTCTTAAAAGACATGAGGAAAGAAAAATATTAATTGTAATTTCAGATGGTGCACCGGTTGACGACAGCACTTTATCCGCAAATCGTGAAGACTTCTTAGATAATCATCTTAGAGAAATTATTTCAAAAATTGAAAAAGATAGTCCAGTTGAACTTCAAGCAATTGGAATTGGACATGACGTAACAAAATATTACAAAAATGCACTGACAATAAATAGAGCTGAAGAGCTTGGCGAGGTACTTTTAGAGGAATTAACAAAGCTTTTCAAGGATTAAACATTGCTATAAAATATTACATTAACAGGGGATTTTAAATAATTTATAGGTAATTAGCATTATGAAAATTAGGAACCAAGATGGGCCCCCAGAGGATTTACTTTACTTCGATGAAGACTTAGATCTATCCCAAAAACAAGTTGAAGATGTTGTTGAGATATTTAAGACCCCTCTCACTGGAGCATATAACTGGGATTACACTATTGCAGACAACAGAATTAAAAAACTTTATGAATTAGGTAAAGAACTTAATTGGAATGGCTCAATTGATTTGAACTGGGACTATACTCATCCTGCCGATGAAAAACTAGTTGAACCTGATGAAGAGTTACCTCATGAGGCATTAGAAGCTTATCAAGCTCTCTCAGAAGAAGAAAAAATACTTTTTGATAGACATAATACTGCGGAATTAATGAGTCAATTTCTTCATGGAGAACAAGGTGCCTTACTTGTAGCATCTCAATTAGCAAGCTGCGCACCAACTTATAATGCAAAGCTTTATGCTGCCTCTCAAACATTCGATGAAGCAAGACATGTTGAAGTATTCAATAGATATCTTCAGGACAAAATTGGAATTCACTATCCAATCAATCCATCATTAAAATTATTACTTGATAAAATTCTTACTGATGAAAGATGGGACTTAAAGTTTATTGGAATGCAGATCATAATTGAAGGATTAGCTCTTGCAGCATTTCAAATGCTTAAAGCTATTACAAAAGACCCACTTTTAAAACAACTACTTCACTATGTTGTTCGTGATGAAGCACGTCACGTAACATTTGGAATAAATTATCTTGAGGACTACTTAACAACATTGTCAAAAGAAGAAATAAATGAAAGAGCTCAGTTTGCTTATGAAGCATGTGTTATTTCTAGAGATAGACTTGTAAATACTCAGGCTGAACAAAGATTCCTCAAGATGACTGCTGAAGAAGCAAGAGAATTTCAATTAAGCACAGGTACTTTTGAAATGTTTAGAAACTTCTTATTTTCAAGAGTCATGCCAAACTTAAAGAGAATAGGTTTATTAACAGACGAAGTTAGGCCAAAGTTTGAGGCTCTTGGATTGCTAGAATACGAACATGCGCCAGATGATTTTGAATGTGATTGGGCAGAAATGAAAAAGCCTCTTGAAAAATTTGGACAAATACCGACCAATCTATAACTTTAAATTTGAATGTATGACCATACCTAAATTGTATGAAACTAAATATGGAGATTATTAATGTCTAAACATGCAGCACTCGATACTTTTGGAAGATCTGGAAATCCGGTTATAAGATCTTCTGCATTTGATTCACGAGCATCTTCAGGTTCTGAAAGAATGACTTTAGATGGTGCAGTCAACAAGACGGCCATAATGCTAGCAATTCTTATATCTACAGCAGCGATTTCGTGGAACTTTCCGAGCCCATTCATTGTCATGCTTTCATATATCGGTATATTTGCAGCAGCGATAGCAAGTGTAGCTACTTTTGGTTTTTTTATGCCTTTTATTGGTTTCATAATTAATCCAAGGCCCTACTTAGCTCCAAAGACCTGGTTAGTATTTGCTGTTGGAGAAGGATTTTTTATAGGCTTGATTTCATTGTCATTTGAAACAATGTTTCCTGGTATAGTTCTTGAGGCGGTATCTTTAACATTTTGTGTTGCTGCGACGTTATTATTCTTATATAAATCTGGTATTGTTAAACCAAGTCAGAACTTTGTTTTAATGGTCTGTTCTGCTGTTTTTGGTATCTTTTTATTTTATATAGGAACGCTTATATACTCTTTAGTCACTGGCGTATCTCCAGAAATATTTTCTGGCAGTAGTAATGCCTCTATTGGATTATCTCTATTTATAGTAGCTATGGCTGCATTTAGTCTAGTGCTTGATTTTGATATCATCGAACAATCTGCTGAATATGGTTCTCCAAAGTATATGGAATATTTTGGCGCAATGGCTTTGGTTACTACTCTAATTTGGCTTTATATAGAAATACTGAGGCTTTTAGCGAAGTTCAGATCTAGATAGTGTTTTCTTCAAATCCTTTGATTTTATTTCTTGGATTAGTTTCCTTTGGAATATTCTTCTATTTATTAAGAATACGAGCATCTAAAAATCAAATAGAGTCTTTTGAAAACAAAAAAAGAATGAATTGGTCTTGGCTATGGTTAAGATATGGAAAAGATAAATCAAAATCAAATGTTATTGAAGGTGAAGCGAAAGAGGTAAATCATGAAGAAAAGAAGTAATACGTTAATTAAACATCTTAGATTAATATTTTTTACTACATTAACACTGCAAATTGTCGGTTCTGAATTGAATCAAGATCCTCAAATAATTCAACCTGGTGCACCAGGAAATCCCTCAAAAATAATTGATGCAAAAGAAGCAACAGATATTGCTAATACTTCATATATAAAAGCAGATGTTGATTTTCTTCAAGGAATGATTGTTCATCATGAACAAGCTATTGTGATGTCCGAAATGGCAGATGAAAGAACAAATAATAAGACAATTTTAGATCTTGCAAAAAGAATCGATGCATCTCAAAAAGATGAGATTAACTTTATGGAATCTTGGTTAAAAGATAGAGATGAATTTAAAAAAGCACTAGATGAACATCATCATAGTCACCATGATCACAACATGCATAACCATATTGATATGGTAGGGATGGCTACTCCTAAACAACTTAATGAATTGAGCAATTCCGATAGTACTAATTTTGATAGGTTATTCCTCAAATTAATGATAAATCATCACGATGGTGCATTAGAAATGGTTGATGAGTTAAAAAAATATCCCGGAAATACCTATGATCCAATATTAAATGAATTTGTTTCAGATTTGATTAATGATCAAGGTGTTGAAATAGAGAGAATGAATACCTTGCTAACTGGTTTATCTAATGATCCAAGAGCTGGTTTGGCAGGAGGATTATTTATTGCCGAAGAAGCTATTTTAAATATGGAGCTAATAACATCATTAAAAAAACCAACTGGTTTTTTTGATCCTGAAAATCCAGCTGCAAAGGGCTCAGAGGATTTAACTGAGGATAATGATGATAAAACTACTGCAGAAATTTCTAGATCTTTAAGATCTCCAATGTTGTCTTTTGCAAATACTGATATGGCTTTTAAGGATAATATTCTTGTTGCTGGAAGTTATCATGGATTTAATATTTACGAACTAGGGAATGATGGCATTCCTAGTCTAATCTCATCAGTTGTATGTCCAGGCGGTCAAGGAGATGTTTCAATTGTTGGAAATCTTTTGATTATGTCTGTAGAAGAAAACAGAAGCAGAATAGATTGTGGACTTGAGGGTGTAAATAGTGATTCTAGTCCTGAAAGATTTAGAGGTATTAGAATCTTTGATATATCTAATTTATATCAGCCCAAACAAGTTGGAGCTGTACAAACCTGCAGAGGCTCACACACTCACTCTGTGGTATCAAGTGATAGAAAAAAAATCATAGTTTATAACTCTGGAACTGGAAGAGTTAGAGATACAGAAGAAAAAGAAGATTGTTTCGGCTGGGACGGCGGAGGTTCTTCCTATTTTTCAATTGATATTATTGAAATACCAATTAAAAATCCTTCGAGATCTAAAATTGTTAAAAGCCCGAGAGTCTTTATGGACCTAGAAACTGGAAATGTTGCAGGATTATGGCGAGGTGGTGATCATGGTGATGATACCCAAGATACAAACTCAACCAATCAATGTCATGATATTACAGTTTTCCCATCTGCAAATATTGCTGCTGGTGCGTGTTCTGGTAATGGAATCTTATTCGATATAACCGATCCCTATAACCCTAAAAGACTTGATGTTGTAACTGATATTGGTTTTGCTTATTGGCATTCTGCAACATTTAATAATGATGGTACAAAAGTAATTTTTACTGACGAATGGGGTGGCGGTGGTCGAGCAAGATGTCGTGCATGGGATCCTTTAGATTGGGGAGCAGACGCTATTTATGATATTGTTGATAAAAAATTGGTCTTCAAAAGTCATTACAAAATGCCAGCACCTCAGTTAGAAACTGAAAACTGCGTTGCTCATAATGGATCAATTATCCCAATACCTAATAGAGATATATTTGTTCAAGCATGGTATCAAGGTGGTATTTCTATAGTGGATTTTACTAACTCTGCAATGCCAAAAGAAATTGCCTATTTTGATAGAGGTCCTATCCTTGAGGACATATTGATTACTGGGGGGTATTGGTCAACATATTATTACGATGGCTTTATTTACGGCACTGAAATAACTAGAGGTCTTGATGTTTTTAGGTTAACTCCAAGTGAATATATTAGTGAAAAAGAAATAGAGGCTGCCTCAAAAGCATTTCCAGCAGTTGGCGATAGTGTATTCAATCCTCAACAACAATTCCCAATGGCCTGGCCTGCAACTTTTTTAGAATAAACTTATAAAAATGTTTGTTGCGATTGATTTTGGAATAACAAACACAGATGTTGCTGTCAATCAAAATGGCGATGATACATTCTATTCATTTCCATCAAGACCAATAACAAATGAGTTTATCGATTATATCTTTAATAAAATTGATTTAGATTTTGTTAATTTGCATAAAATTGGGGTAACTGGCGGCAAATCTAGTAATTTAAGTAATACATATAAAGATGTACCTATTAATAAGATTAACGAAGAAGAAGCAATAGGCCGTGGCGCGATAGCTTTATATGATATTTATGACGAGTCTTTTGTAGCTGTTAGCACTGGAACCGGGACTGCATGTATACATCATAGTGAAGGTAAATTTAACTATCTGGGAGGAATATCAGTCGGAGGTGGAACATTACAGGGCTTATCAAAATATTTAATAAGTACTGAAAATGCAAAAGATATTGAGGAATTGGCTAAAAAAGGAGATAGAAAAGAGTTAGATTTTTTGATTGGAGATGTAGTAAATGAAGTTGGTTCTTTAAATCAAGATATTACTGCCTCAAATTTTGGCAAAGCAAGAAATATTGAAAATACCTCCAAAGAAGACACTGCTGCTTCTCTTTCAAATATGATTGGTGAAATTATTGGAACAATATCTTATCTAAATGCTCTTTTGTGTAATGAAAATAAAGTTTATTTCTTAGGGAGAACATCATTAAATAATGTTATAAAAACTGCTATTGAAGATAGGTTAAAACTTGCTAATATTAGTGGTGTATTTAAAGAAAGTAGAGAATATGGTAATGTACTTGGTGCATTAAGATCTATTCAATCAGATTAAAAGAATTTTTTAGAAAATGGAAGTATTAACAGATAAATCAATAATTATTACTTTGGCTGTCCCAGCTTTTTTTGTATTAATAATAATAGAGTATTTTTACGGCTTATTTATTGGCAAAAATACTTATCGTTTGAATGATACATTAACGAGTATTTCTTTAGGAATGATAAGTAGATTTCCTGTTATGCTAAATTTTGGAGTTCAGAGTGCAATATTTATATATATTAGTAAGTATCTTAACCTAGGACTTTTATCTGTTAAGAATCCTTTTACTTGGATAGCTGCCTTTCTTTTGTATGACTTGTCATATTACTGGATGCATAGAATGCATCATGAGATAAAAATTTTATGGGCAACTCATAGCGTCCATCATCATGGAGAAGATTACAATTTAGCAACTGCTTTGAGACAAACTAGCACAGGATGGCTTTGGAAATGGATCTTTTATACACCAATGATGCTAATTGGAGTGCCCGGTGAAGTATTCGTAACTGTAGCAGGTATTAATTTAGTTTATCAATTTTGGGTACACACAGAACATATAGGGCACCTAGGTTTTCTTGAAAAAATATTTATTACACCTATGAATCATCGAATTCATCACGCAAAAAATAAAGAATACATAGATGCAAATTATGGAGGTGTTTTCATAATTTGGGACAGGATGTTTGGAACTTATACTCCACAAAGAGATGAACTCGATCCTGTTTACGGGACTGCAACGCCATTGAATAGTTGGAATCCTATTTGGGCTAATTTTCAAGTTTTTTCAACAATGGTAAAAGACACTATCAAAACTAAGTTATGGAAAGATAAGATTAAAGTATGGTTTGCAGAAACATATTGGAGACCTGAGGATTGTATTGAGGAAAAAGATCCAAAAGACTTTTACAAAAAATTTAATCCTACAATAGGTACTGATATTAAAATTTTTAGTGTCACACAAATATTATTTACAACTACTGTATTCAATCTTGTTTTTATAAATGCGCCTTTGCTATCGTACCTTGAAATTTGTTTATTTGGAGTATCCTTAGTTACTCTAGCATCTTTAACTGGATATTTGATGCATGGAAAGAGGATTGCCTATCAGCTTATCTTATTATTTTCTATATTAAGCATTCTAGTAATATTCACATATGATCCAATAAACATGAGCTTAATTTCTTCAAAATTACTTTTAGCTCAGCTTAGTTGTAATGTTATAACAGTAACTGGAATACTTTTTTTCCAGTCACTGTTAAATATGAGAACGTTAAAGACTTAATTTACTGAACATCAAATCTGTCAGCATTCATAACTTTGTTCCATGCAAAAACAAAATCATTAATGAATTTGCTATTTGAATCATCCTCTGCATAAACTTCAACTATAGCTCTCAATTGAGAATTTGAACCGAATACAAGATCAGATCTTGAAGCTGTTCTAACTTTCTCTCCAGATACTCTGTCAAAAGCTTCATAAGAATTTCCAGTACCATTTGGTTTCCATTTGACGGACATATCAAGCAGAGTTTTAAAATAATCATTGCTAAGATTATTCTTATCTTCACTAAATAAACCATATCCATTTGAGCTTATACCTAATGATCTCATTCCACCAACAAGAACTGTCATTTCAGGTGCAGTAAGTCCTAGTAATTGAGCTTTATCAAGAAGAATTTCCTCAGGAGGTGTATTTACACCACTAGCATGAAAATTTCTAAATGCGTCTGACTTTGGCTCCAAGACAGCAAAGGATTCAACATCAGTTTGCTCTTGTGATGCATCGCCTCTTCCAGGAACAAATGGAACTTCGACACCAGATGCCATTTCAATTCCTAAGTTACCAGCAAGTATAATAATATCTGCAATAGAAGCGCCTGTTTCTTTTGATATATTTCCATATATTTCAAGAATTTTTGATAGTTGATTTGGTTTGTTTGCCTCCCAATCTTTTTGAGGAGCCAATCTTATTCTGGAACCATTTGCACCACCTCTCATGTCTGAACCCCTATAGGTAGAAGCACTAGCCCATGCAGTTTCAACCATTTCTTGTATAGATAATCCAGAGTCTGAAATTAGTTTTTTAACATTCTCAATATCATAGTTACTATTTCCTTCAGGAACAGGATCTTGCCAAATTAGCTCTTCATCAGGAACTTCAGGACCCATATATCTAGTTTTAGGTCCCATATCTCTATGAAGTAGCTTAAACCAAGCCCTTGCAAAAGCATCTGCAAATTCATCAGGATTTTCATGAAACCTTTTTGAAATTTTGTTATAACTAGGATCAACACGCATTGCCATATCAGCAGTTGTCATCATAGTTGGAACTTTTTTTGATGCATCTTCAGCATCTGGAGCCATATCTTCTTCAGTTTGCCCAATAGCATGCCAAATATGAGCACCAGCTGGGCTTTTTGTTAACTCCCATTCATAGCCAAACAATAAATCAAAGTATCCGTTGTCCCATTTTGTTGGATTAGCAGTCCACGCGCCTTCAATACCACTTGTAATAGTGTCGCTACCAACACCAGATCCAAAAGTACTAGACCATCCAAATCCCATTTCTTCTAAAGGTGCTCCTTCAGGTTCAGCTTGAACATTTGTTTCAGCACCGGCACCGTGAGACTTACCGAAGGTATGTCCACCTGCAACTAAGGCAACTGTTTCTTCATCGTTCATTGCCATTCTTCCAAATGTCTCTCTAATATCATGAGCACTGGCTAGAGGATCAGGATTTCCATCTGGACCTTGTGGATTCACATAAATTAATCCCATTTGTACTGCTGCCAAGGGATTATCTAACTCTCTTTCACCTTTATATCTTTTATTATCAAGCCATTCAGACTCAACACCCCAATGAATATCTTCCTCAGGTCCCCAGATATCTGGTCTTCCTCCACTGAATCCAAAGGTTGTACCACCCATAGATTCAATTGCGGCATTTCCAGCTAAAATTAAAAGATCAGCCCAGCTAATTTGTTTTCCATATTTTTGTTTGATTGGCCAGAGCAACCTTCTAGCTTTATCTAAATTACCATTGTCAGGCCAGCTATTAAGTGGTGCAAAACGTTGAGCACCAGTTCCACCGCCACCTCTTCCATCAGTGTTTCTGTATGTTCCAGCAGCATGCCATGTCATCCTGATAAAGAATGGACCATAGTGGCCGTAATCTGCTGGCCACCATTCCTGAGAATCAGTCATAAGATCATAAAGATCTTGTTTTAAAGCATCATAATCAATTTTTTTGAATTCTTCCCTATAGTCAAAATCATTATCCATTGGATTAGATTTTCTATCATGTTGATGCAATATATTGAGATTTAGCTGATTTGGCCACCAATCTTTAGTTGATGTTCCAGAAGAGCTGTTTGTTGTCATTGCCCCATGCATTACGGGACATTTTCCTTCGGTCTTTTCAGCCATAGTTACTGATTCTCCTTAAAAGTTTAAATGTGCTGTTTATTGATAATATAAAACATAAATATACTATTAAAATAATCAAAAAAAAAGCATTTTAATAACACATTTCTTTATATTAAGTAATTTATAAAATGGAGGAGCTACGCTGGATCGAACCGCGGACCTCTTGAATGCTATTTAGTTGCTTTCTTTCAAATCTATTCGTTTAAATGCCTGCAAACTTTGTCAAAGCCACGCTTTAGGTATAATTAAAGCATACACCATCTTGTTTCAGTAACAACCTCAGTATTTTTGTTATACATTTCAACAAAAGCATAGTATTGTTTGTCAGCAACTTCTCTATCTTCTTCTGATAGAGCTTCGACGCTCTCTCTCCATTCATTCCATGAGTTAACACTATCCCAAACAACCATTGTTGAAATACGATGAAGTTCTTCTTCTGTCCCCTCATCAGTTCTTAAATATTGAAGTGCTGGATAAACTTTTACGTTTGCGCCTTG
>SHBF01000014.1 GCA_004212975.1 SAR86 cluster bacterium | reverse complement strand
GCAAGCAATTGATTTTTATAAAGGCTCTACAGAAAAGGTTTTAATATGGATCCACGGTGGTGGATGGTTGTATGGTGATAAAAGATCAGAAAGATGGATAAGAAGATTCCATAATCATTTTGTTGAACATGAAGATTTTAATGTTTTTATGATTGGATATAGGATAGGAGAGGAAAGTGCGCCTTATGCAGTTGATGATGTAATTTGTGCTTACGATAGAATAATTCATGAGATTGAATTACGAGATCTTTCAATGGATGACATTATAGTAGCAGGCGCAAGCGCAGGTGGACATCTTGCATTAATGGTTGGATATTCTGAAAATTATAAAGATAAAAAATGTAATCCAAAACAAAGTCCAAAAGTAATTATAAATTTATTTGGAATTACAGAAATTGAAAACACTTATGAATTTTTAGATAAAACTAAATTTTTTAAAGCCTCTAATTATGTAAGAAGATGGATACCAAAAGGTGTCAGTATTAGTGAAGCATCTATAAATCTATCACCAATAAACATGATAAACATTAAAAATGGACCTGAAGTTTTAACAATACATGGAACTAATGATAGATGGGTTCCATATCAACAGGCTCAGCTCCTCCAGAAGAAGTTAAATAAAAAACATCATCTCTTAACTATTGAAGGAGGAGGACATTATTATTTTTCTGAAGAAGAAGATGAGATTATAAGAAATAAAATTACTGCTTTTATAAGCAAATATATTAAAGATTAAAAAGCATTAAATTGATTAATAATTATTAATATCTTTCGACGTCATTCTTTTTTTAACAAGAAAATTTAAAGCTAATGATATGAGTAAGGAGATAATTGCCCAAAAAGTTAATGTTATTGCCCAATCTTTCAAAAAGATGCTTAACGTTTCGTTTTCTTGTAATTTTAAAACTAAGCCTGTGAGAAGTCCGCTCAATCCAGTTGGTAAGAAAACTATTAATGTACCATTAGTAAGCTCAAAAATTGCAAGGATTAAGCCAATGATCAACCAAACATTTCCTGAGTACAAAAGGGTTTCAATTATCATTTTTAACTTCTTTATTCATTATTCCGTCTAGAAATAATTCAAGAGTACCAAGTGCTTTAGTTATATCAGATGGGATAAAGAGTGTCTTAGTTTGATTAGATGAAGCAATATCTGAAAGTCCTTCAACCTGCCTTTTCATAATTTCATAATTGATTGCTGATTGGCCATTATTATTGATAGCCTCAGCTATCAATTCAGTTTGTTTTGCATCCGCTTCTGCTTTAATTTTTATGGCATAGGCCTCAGCATCAGCCTCAACTTTAACTGCTTCCGCCTGTTTTTTTGCTTCATAAAGTTCAGCATCTGCTTTAAGTTCAACACTTCTTTTGTCGCCTTCCGCTCTCGCGATAGCTGCTCTTCTTTCTCTCTCTGCATTTAACTGCTGTCTTTGTGATTCTTTTGTTTTTTCGTCTACCAAAACATCAAGAATTTCTGTTCTTGTAACCTCAACACCCCATACTTCAGCAGCTTTTGAAAGTCTTGCAGCAATTTCTTGGTTCATTGCCTCTCGACTTGATTGCAGATCATCTAGCTCAAGTTTTCCTGCAGCTGAACGAACTACTGATATAGCAGTATTTTCAATTGCAAGATCTATATTTCTAATTCTATATACAGATTTAGCAGCATCTAACACTCTAAAAAAAACTGTAGCTACTAACTCAACTTCAACATTATCTTCTGTGATAACTGACATTTTAAATGGAGGCAATTGTCTTTCTAGGATATCTACCCGAAAAGCAACTCTATCAACAAAAGGAACAATTAAAGATAGTCCAGACTCTAAGATTCTCGTAAATTTACCAAATCTCTCAATAACAAATACTTTTGACTGAGGCACAATTTTGATTGATAAAAAAACTACGTAGATAATTAAAACTACTAAGACGACTAAGACGATATCACTTATTGCAATGCCCATATACTTTTCTCCTCTAAAAATAATAACATCTGATTTTCAGTTTCCCAAATCAAATGATTTCTATGAACTTTTAAAATAATTGTAGAAGATTTTTTATTAGTAATTTAAAGTAATAATATGAAATTTTTATTTACATTTTTATTATCTATTTCGTTGTTCAGTCAAAATTCATTCTCTGATGATTTAAAAGAAGTCATTGATAATGGAATTAGGGATGAAAAAAATATTCAAAGAGACTCTTACAGAAACCCTTATGAAACACTGTCTTTTTTTGGCATCCGACATAATATGAAAGTTGTAGAACTCTCTCCTGGTTCAGGATGGTATACAGAGATACTTGCACAGTATTTACATGATCCTGGAATGCTTATTGCAGCACATTTTGATAAAGATTCTGAAATTTCTTACTTTAAAAGAGGAAGAGCAAATTTTGAAAAAAAGATGGTTTCAAATAGCATCTACAAAAATGTAAAAATTGTTGATCTAAGCTCAGAATTAGCAGCACCAAATTCAATAGATGCTGTTTTAACTTTCAGAAATCTTCATAATTGGTTAGGTCCTCAGATGGATAAAATATTTTCAAATACCTACAATGCTTTAAAGCCTGGAGGTATTTTTGGAGTTGTTGAGCATAGAGCCGATCCAGGAACAACAATGTATGAAATGAAAAAAAGTGGCTATGTAACCGAGGAACACGCAATAGAAATTGCAGAAAAACATGGATTCACGTTAGTTTCAAAATCTGAAATTAATGCAAATTCAAAGGATTCTAAAGATCATCCAAGAGGAGTATGGACATTACCTCCTTCTCTTAGGCTTAAAGAGCAAGACAAACAAAAATACTTGAGCATAGGAGAAAGTGACAGGATGACACTTTTATTTAAGAAGATATGAATAATAAAATTCCACCTCCAATAGTCACACTCACATTTGGATTGCTTATTTATTTTACAAAATCATTATTTCCTGCATTTACCAACGGACTATTAAGCATATTGAGCTTATTATCGCTTCTTATTGGACTATCAATTTTGATTTCAGCAGTATCTTCTTTTAAAAAACAACAAACAACTGTAAATCCTATTTCAATTGAAAAAGCATCATCACTAGTTGTTACTGGCATTTTTAAGTATTCTAGAAATCCTATGTATTTAGGTATGGTTTTAATTCTTCTTTCAATATCATTTAAATTTAATTTAATAGGAGGAATTGCTCTTACTATGCTGTTCGCTGGCTACATAACAAAATTTCAAATCATTCCAGAAGAAATTGTAATGAATAAACTCTTTGGCGATGAATTTGAAAAATACAAAAATAAGACAAGAAGATGGATCTAATCTGATGTCCTATCAAGCTCATTTATTCGTAGCATTAACAATAGGATTCATTGGAACAATTTTTTGTATATCTCTATATCAGATGAATAAGGTCAAACAAGCACAAATATTTTTATTTTTAACTATTGGAATGATGGCTTTCTGGATGTTTGTAGCTACAGGATATTTATTATAAATATTTATGAAAGAATATACTGGAGGCTGTCATTGTGGAGGAGTTAAATATAAATTTAAATCAGATCAGTCAGTCGAAATTTGGAATTGCAATTGTTCTATTTGTGACATGATTAACTATCAGCACCTTTTCGTAAAGCATGAACTTTTTGAACTTATCGCTGGAGAAGAACTACTTTTAGAATATAAGTTTGAGAGCGGATCAGCAAAACACTTTTTTTGCAAAAGATGTGGAATCAAATCCTTTTATCAACCAAGGTCTCATCCTGAAATGTATAGCATTAACCTTAAATGTGTGGATGATCCACCAGAAATTAAAGAGGTCATTTATTTTGATGGAATAAATTTTGAAGAGAGCATAAAAAATATATGAATGTTTATATACTATTGTTTTCTGCAATTTTGTTTGAAGTATTTGGAACCATGCTCTTGCCTGCCTCACAAAATTTTACAAAAATTTTACCAACGACAATCTTATTATTTTCATATGCTATTTCATTTTACTTTTTGGCTATTGTTTCGCAAAAACTCCCGCTTTCAATCGTTTATGCTTCATGGTCAGGAGTAGGGATATTTTCAATAGCAATATTGAGCCACTTTTTATATAAACAAACTTTAAATTGGCAGACAATTCTAGGATTATTTCTTATAGTCATAGGTGTAACCATAGTTAATATTTATAAAACAGATATATATTGAAAGATTTTTCACAAAAAGTAGCATTAATTTCTGGAGCCGGTTCTGGAATAGGCAGAGCCCTATCAATAGAGCTTGCAGACATGGGTTGTAATTTAGCACTTTTAGATTGGAATAAAGAATCTCTTGAAGAAACCAAACAGCTTTTAAGGAAAAAGAATATCGCTTTATCAACACATAATTTTGATATTAGCGATAAAGAAAAAGTACAAGCTTTGCCTAACGAGGTTATCGAATTCCATAAACAAATAGACCTAGTATTTAATAATGCAGGATTATCCATAGTGGGAAAAGTCAATGAAGTAGATGAGAATGATTGGAATTGGGGGTTAGATATTTTGCTTAATTCTGTAATTCAAATGACAACGGTATTTCTACCTCATTTAGAAAAGCGACCTGAGGCTGCAATAATTAATACTTCCTCAATATTTGGTCTTTTTAGTGTCCCAAAACAGTCGATTTACAGTGTTGGAAAATTTGGAGTAAAGGCTTTTACCGAATCCCTGTCACTTGAACTAGAAATGTCTGAGTCTAATGTGGAAGCTTATTGTGTTTTTCCTGGCCACATTGGAACAAATATTTACTCTTCAGCAAAATTTAAAAGTTTTATAAAGGACGATGCGGGTGCCGCAATATTTGGAGCAAATGCAGATACAAAAGAGCAGGCAGGTATTCAATTTAAGCAAAATGCACCTTCTTCACCAGCACATGCAGCAAAAGTTATTCTTAAAAATATAAGAAAGAAAAATAAAAGGATATTGATTGGTATAGATGCACATTTTTATGATTTGATGAGCAGACTATTTCCAAAAAGTTTTCTAAAAATCATATGGATTCTCCCGTTCTTGAGAAATCTTTTTAAATCTAAGAACTAACACAATGATATCTTCTATAGATCATTTAATAATCGCAGTAAAAGACATTCGTGATGCTGAGGAAAATTACAGGAAAATCTTTGGAATGGAGCCTGTCTGGAAAGGAGAACATAAGGCACTTGGAACAGCTAATGTAATCTTCAACTTTAAAAATACCTATTGTGAACTTTTGTCAGCAAATGGAGATGGTCTTGGAGCTGCACTGGTTAATGGCGCAATTGAAGAGCAAGGAGATGGACTTATTGGAGTAGTTTACGGAACAAACAACATTGAGGAGTCATTTTCTACATTAAAAAAATCCGGTTATTTAGTAACAGAGCCAACTGAGGGTGAAGGGATTGATAATAAAACTCAAAAAATAAGAAAATGGAAAAATCTTTTTTTACCTCCGGAACTTACCAGAGGACTTTTTTCTTTTATCATAGAGCACTCAGAAGGATTACTACCTGGCTTAAACAAATATCCCAAAGCTACAATTAACAAACTCGACCATCTTGTAATAAATACAAATGATGCAAATGGGTTTATAAATATTTATAAAGATGTTTTTAATATTCGATTGGCTTTGGATAAAGTCATCGAACATTGGAAAAGTAGAATGCTTTTCTTCAGGGTTAATAAAACTACAATAGAAGTTATTGAACGAAAAAATGAAGATGATTCTCAAGACACTCTTTGGGGATTAGCATGGGAAGTTGAATCAATTGAGGAGGCTTATAAAAGACTTATAAGTGAGGGTGTTGATGTTACTCCAATAAAGGAGGGGCTGAAAGAAAATACTTTAGTGGTTACCATTAAGTCTCATACTCACAATGTTCCAACTTTGTTAATAGAACACACTTAATGAAACTCATAATAGGTGTCTTACTTGCATTTTTTTCAATCCTTTTAGGATCTCCTTTAATAGCATTAGTAATGGGATCATTATTGGTCCTCGTTTTTAAATTTCCGAGTGATTATATTAGTAAATCAATTACTACAAATCTTTTGCAGGTTGGAATAATTTTACTTGGTCTCACAATATCAGCATCAAGCGCTACAGAAATAGCATTTAAATATTTTCCTTATATATCTGCCTTTGTAATAGCAATTTTTTTTATTGGCTTTTTTCTAGCAAATCTATTTAAAGTTGATAGAAGTCTAGGAATATTAATTGCTTCTGGAACTGCTATATGTGGCGCCACCGCAATGGCGGCAATTTCACCTCTAATTAAAGCAAAGCCAAAAGATTTATTCGCTGCGCTAACTATAATTTTTATATTTAACGCTATAGCAATTGGAATATTTCCTCTAATTGGAGCAGCAACCGGTATGAATTTCGAAAGCTTTGGAGCATGGTCTTCAATGGCTGTTCACGATACAGCTTCTGTTATAGGGACAGCAATAACTTTTGGAGGTGATGCAGTTGAGACAGCAACAGTACTTAAACTTAGCAGAACTATTTGGTTAATACCTTTAATAATAATCTTAGGAATTTTTTATAAAGATAGATCCAAACCCAAACTCCCGATTTTTATTTTATTATTTATTATTGCGATAGCTTTAGGGACTATTCTTGAGTTCAATCAAGATACAATTTTTTTCATAGATTCAATTAGTAAGATTTTTTTAATATCAGCCCTTTTTTGTATTGGAACACAAATAACAATCGAAGCTATTAAAGAAATATATTTGAAAAATTTTTTATTTGCATTAAGTTTATGGATAATCGCGTTAGTGTTTTCATATTTAATAATTAATTTATTTATATAACTGGAGAAAATATGTTTAGTCATGTAATGGTGGGTACAAATAATATAGAAGAGTCACGAATCTTTTATGACAAAATATTTGAGGTTCTCGGAGGAGGATCAGGAAGACTATATCCAAATCTCACCGGACAAAAAAGATATTTCTATAATTTAGAAGGAACTAGTTTTTGCATTACAGAGCCAATAGATGGTCAGCCTGCAACAGTCTCAAATGGAGCAACTGTGGGATTTAATATTGAAACTATTGAACAAGGTGATGCATGGCACAAAGCAGGAATAGAAAATGGGGGCACCTCTATTGAGGAAGAGCCAGGCATTCGAGATTATGGAAAATTTAAAATGTACTTAGCTTATTTAAGAGACCCAACTGGAAATAAGTTATGCGCAGGGCTTTTAATTAAAAAGACTTTAAAATAGTTTTTATTCCACTAATAATACTTGGATTGCCCTCAAAACACTTTATTGAATCATCAGGCTTATTCCAGTTATTTGCAGATTTTGTAAAAAAGTTTGAATCAATTGTTACCCAGCTTGAGTCATCTAAAGTACCTGCTTTCACGTAGAAAATTCGAGAGATTTCTTTTGCATAACTTAGAATGCCTGAACCACAATTTGGGCAAAAGCCTCTTCTAACATGAGAACCAGAAGAGCCTTTACTCTCAAAGAACTTAAGTTCACCATTAAGGTCCACATACTTTTTTGCGATAAACAATATTGTTGCTTTGCCAGAACCTGTCGTTCTTTGACAATCTTTGCAATGACAATGATGGGCAGATATAACCTGATTCTTATCTAAGGTATAAGTAATGTCTCCGCATTGACATCTACCAGCCTCAATATTAGATTCTTTGTTCATAAAAGAAGATAAACTCCAAGATCAATCATAAAATAAAATCCGCTTAAAAATCCTACTGCCCAAGGTATGCTTCTTGGACTTGGATTTTTTTCAGTTACTATTTTGTAATATAAAATCATATGAGCAATTCTTGCTAGAGCATATATCCATATTATTATTGAAAGCTTTAGTGGACTATAGCCTGAAAACATTGCCAAAAATGCCATACCCAATATTGGAACAATATTTTCAAGAGAATTTTGAAATGTCCTATGACTTCTAAATACGAAAGATGATTGACCTAGTTCAGGCTTAACTATTCCAGGACTGTATCCTCCTTTTTGTCTTCGGTGAACTCTAACTGCTACCATTGCTTGAATAACCATAGTTGCTAACATTAACCATATACCTAAAAGTGAAGAGTGATAAACATCAAACATTTTTGACCCCAATAAATTTGTTTTGTTTTATCAATTATAGACATAATATGATAACGAAGGTTATAAATTATATTGTTTTAAATGAGCTCTATTTATAAAGTTTTAACGGAAGAAGAGTGGGAGCATGCAATTTCCCTTGGGTATATAGTAACCAAGTTAGATAATGATGATGGTTTTATACATTTATCAACATCAAAACAGCTTGCTTTGACACTTCATTTATATTTTAAAAACTCTAAGAAAGTTATTTTGCTAGAAATAGATCAAGATTCCATTGATGAAATAGTTTTTGAAGAGGCTAAATCAGGCAGCAGATTAGGAAAATTTCCTCATCTTTATGGTAAATTACTCATACAAAATGTTAAAAAAGACTGGACACTAAAGAGAAATGGTTTTGATTTGCCTAAAAAGGTTTTAGAGGAATTAGAAGAATAACAAATATGACAAATCTAACAATAAACGAAGTTTACGCAATTGGAGCTCCAATAGTTGTTGCGATGATTCTTATTGAAGTATTTTTCTCAAGCATTTATAACAAAAACCTTTATAAAAAAGATGACACCCTTTGCACAATTGGACTCTTAACAGGAAATATTCTTATGGTGTTTGCTCTAAAGGGGATTACATTAGCGCTACATTTTTACTTGTTCCAATTTAAGTTATTTAACTTATCAGCATTGATGCCGGTTTGGGCTTTATGGATTCTAACTTTTGTCATGATAGATTTAGTTTTTTATTTTTATCATCGTATTTCCCACAGAGTAAATTTCTTATGGGCTATTCATATGAGCCATCATTCAAGTGAAGAAATGAACTTTGCTGTATCTTTTAGACAAGCTTGGTTTGGTCCAATATCAAAATTACCATTTTTTATGGTGTTGCCTTTAGTAGGTTTCGATCCAACCATAATTGCGGTGGCAGGTGTAGTCAGTACGCTATGGGGAATTGTTGGACACACACAAATTGTTGGCAAGCTTGGTCCACTTGAATGGATTTTTAATACTCCATCTCATCACAGAGTTCACCACGGAGCCAATAGCCAGTATATAGATAAAAATTATGGAAATTTATTAATTATCTGGGATAGAATGTTTGGTACATTTGAACCGGAAGACGAGCCAGTAAAGTTTGGCTTAGTAAGAAATGTGAATACTTTTAATCCAACGAAAATAACTTTTATGGGATGGATAGATATTTTTAACAACATGAAAAACGCCTCAAACTTTAGCGAAGCAATCTATTTTTTATTAGGACCACCAAAAACTAAAAATTAATTATGAAACATATCTTATATTTTCTTTTTGTATCACCTTTGGCTTTTTCTTTTGAAAGCCTGAATAATTGCGATGATATTGAACTCTTCTTTTTAAGTCCACAAGACGGTTTTGTTAGTGAAAATCAAAAACTCAAAGTAGAGTTTGGAACTAAAAATATAAACATAAGTCCTGCAGGCGTAGTTGTTGAGAAAAAAGATGATTGTAAGGTTAGCGGACATCATCATTTAATTATTAATAATGCCTATGAAGTTCAAAGCTTTGAAAATAAACCAATACCATATGGAGCAAATATTCTCCATTTTGGTGGTGGTCAAAAAGAAGCAGAGCTCTCTCTTCCTCCGGGAAATTATTCTCTTCAACTTGCGATAGGTGACTATGAACATAAACCCATCAATAGAAATAAGTCAGATCAAAAATATGATCCAATTCTTTCAGAAATTATTAATGTGGAAATATTGCCATAGTTAAAGCTTTTCTTTTTTCTGAAAGACATTTCTAATACAATTAATATTACATGTAGGGGAAATAGTATTTTTTTAAAAAAAGTTAAAGATAATTTTTTATTTGAGGTATGTATTCTCTCTGTCGCAGCTGTTTTTTGCGTTCAGCTATATGCAAAAGAAATAGTTATTAATCCAGGAGAAAATGCACAAGAAGAACTTCAAGAAGCTCTAATACTCATGTCAGAAGGGGATACTCTTTTGATTAAGTCCGGCTATTATTTATTTGAAGATGGGCTTTCTCTCGATGTAGATAACGTAACAATAATTGGTGAGGGTTTGGATAAAACCATATTGAATTTCAAAAATCAACAGTCTGGAGCTCAAGGATTTTTAGTAACTTCAAACAAAGTGACATTAAAAGATTTCGCAATATTAGACGCAAAAGGCGATGCTCTTAAGGTAATAGGATCAAAAGGCATCAATATGATTAATTTAAGAACAGAGTGGACAGGTGGACCAAAGAGCACAAATGGTGCATATGGATTCTATCCTGTTGAGTCTGAAGACGTGCTTATTGACGGATGTGTTGCTATTGGCGCATCAGATGCTGGAATATACGTTGGACAATCGAAGAATATTATTGTTAGAAATAGTATAGCTCAATATAACGTAGCTGGAATTGAAATAGAAAATTCTTACTATGCTGACGTTTATAATAATCTTGCTTCACATAATACTGGCGGCATTTTAATATTTGATTTACCCGATCTACCTCAACAGGGCGGCCATCACATAAGAGTTTATGACAACAAATCAATAGATAACGATACTGACAATTTTGCTCCAGAGGGCAATATTGTAGGAGAAGTTCCAAGAGGCACAGGAATTATTATTATGGCTAATTCTGATGTCGAGATTTTTAATAATGAAATGAGTGGAAATGGAACGGTAAACCTATCAATTGTCTCTTATTCTGATGAAACAGATGATCCAAATTATTACCCCCATCCAAGAAGGATTCAGGTTCATAACAATATATATGGTCCTGGTGGATTTGATCCAGATGTTGAAACAGGCGATTTAGCAAAAGCATTATTTGAGATTAGTGATGGAAATATGCCAGATATTTTTTGGGATGGTGTTGTTCCAATTTCTCAAATGATATTTGGGCAACCAGATGATGATAAGTTAAAGGTGGACGAAAATAACGATGTGAGTTTTTTAACGATCAGTCCAATAAAATACATGTTAGGATTTTCAAATCCTATACGAACAGAAAAGAAAGAATTTAAAGGGGTCATTAATCCACTTGAGCCGATTGTAATAGACGGTATATAGGGATAATGAAAAAGAAATTTCAAATATTGCTAGTGCTTATTCTGTGCACCAAGCTAACTGCGATTAATGATAATCTAATTATTTCTGAATCTTTTCCAGCAAAACTATCAGAGTTTGGTTTTTTTCTTGATGATTCAGCACAAATACCTCACGAGAATGTAATACCATATGAGCTGATATCAACTCTATTTTCTGATTACTCATACAAGCAAAGATGGATATATGTCCCTAATAATAAAAAAGCTCAATATGAAGAGAATTGGGTTTTTAATTTTCCTGTCGGTTCTGCATTAATAAAAACATTTTATTATCCTGTTGATGAAAGAAATCCAGATCTTGGAATGAATCTCTTAGAAACAAGACTTTTATTAAGGAAAGAAAATGGCTGGGAAGCTATATCTTATGCATGGAATGAAGAACAAAACGAGGCATATAAAAAAATTGCTGGAAAAACAATTAATGTTTCTTGGACAGACTTTATGGGCAACGATAGAGATGTTAGATATCGAGTGCCAAACGTAAATCAATGCAAGGAATGTCATGCAGCTGAGGATAAGATCACACCAATTGGACCAAAAGCCAGAAACTTAAATAAAAAGTTTGAATTTAATGATGGAGAATTTAATCAGTTAACTTATTGGATGAATAGACAAATAATAGATGATTATCCAATGGAATTAGTTTCTCCAGTTGATTGGACAGACGAAAGCCAAAATATTAATGACAGAGTTCGTTCTTATTTAGATGTAAATTGTGGGCATTGCCACTCTCCAACAGGAAATGCAAATTCAACCGGCCTTTATCTTCACCTAGATGAAACAAGAGACATTCATTTGGGTTTGTATAAAAAGCCTGTTGCAACTGGTAGAGGTAGTGGAGGCTTAAAGTATTCAATAGTGCCAGGCAAACCGGACGAATCAATTTTATTACATAGAATGATTTCTCTCGATCCTGGAGTAATGATGCCAGAATCAGGAAGAGCACTTTCACACACCGAGGCTGTTGATATGGTCAGAGAGTGGATCTTGGTGATGGAAGATTGAGATTACGTCAACGAAATATTTTTATTTTTTTATCTGCAATAATATTTCTATATTCTTGTGAAATTGAAGAATCTAAAAATATTTATATACCACCCTCAATAAAAACTTCCTCAGAAATAGATAAAACCAGTAACACCTATTCAATTGAAGTTCTAAAAAGTATTAGCGATGAGTTATCGAAATTGCTTAATAAAGATATAGACCTTTTTTCATCTAATGTAATTAATTTTGAGGGTGAAATAATAAGCAAATACATTGATTGTGGATTCATGAATAATGAGATTTATGTAAATTATATCGATAGGATATTTGGTTCATATTTAGAAGCTGTTATAACCTTTAAAATAGTAAACGAGAACAATCTTTACATAATTAATAGTGATGAGATTAAATATACTTTTTTTTCAAAAGAGACAGGAACAAGATGGAGATTTAAATCTAATAAACCAAAAGAACTATTGGTAGGCAATCCTGTCTACAGCGATAATCCATACAGAACATGTTTATCTAAAAATGTATTAGAAAAAAAGATTAAAAATATATTAAATAGAACATCATATGGCTAGAAGAGACTTAACAAATATTTATTTAACTTTTTTTACAATATTTTTGTCTTCCAATTTAGATGCTGATAATAATCATTCTATGGTCGGATATTGGTTGACATCCCAATCCATTGTTTTGGTTAGTGAGTGCGAAGAGGAATTATGCGCAACTATTGAACATATTTTTGTTGACGAAGGAATTGATCAGAAATCAATACTAGATAATAACAATAAAGAAAAATCTTTAAGAGAAAGAACTCTTGTCGGAATTAACTTAATAGACGGTTTCGAATATATTGATGGAGCAAAAAAGCTATCTGGCGGAAGGATTTATGACCCAGGAAGGGGAAGAACTTTTAAATCAAATATTTATTTATTACAAAATGGGAATTTGAAAATTGAAGGTTGTTTACTGAGAATGTGCGGCCATGAAGAATGGAAACCTATAACGGTAACGTTTAATGACGATGGAACAAAAAAGGTCGAGCTCAAGGAGAACCTTTAATGAAAAAGGTTAATTTTAAAGATAAGTTTAAAAAGTTTTCAGATCAATGGTCGCCCAAAGTGATTGCGGAACTTAATGATTACCAATTTAAGTTAGTAAAAATTCAAAATGATTTTATTTGGCACAAGCATGTTGATACTGACGAAGTATTTATTGTTATTGAAGGTGAAATGTTTATTGAATTTAAAACTGAAACGATAAAGCTTAAAGCAGGTGAAATGATCGTTGTTCCAAAAGGGACAGAACATAGACCTTTTGCAAATGATGAAGCTAGTATAATGTTAGTTGAGCCAAAAGGAGTAGTTAATACCGGCGATAAAATAGATGAATTAACTGCTCCGAATGATCAATGGATATAAAGTGGGGAGATCATAATGATGAGTAAATTTTTAATAGCAGCATTAGCATTAATACTTTTAGGCTTAGCTATATATAGCCCAAACATTATTAGGCTCTACAAACTAGCTAATTTATATAACGAAAAATCAATTGCTAAGAATTTTATAAGTATTAATAAAATCTTTGAAACATCTTCGCCTATTCCTGCATCAAAGCAACCATATGTTTTTGAAAAAAAGGATTATGATTTACCAGAATCTTATTTCTTTGAAGGAGAGGAGCTAAAATTAGTTGATGGATTAGATCATTTTCATACGGATGGACTCATAATCCTTCATAACGGAAAAATGCTATTTGAACAATATTGGCACGGTAATACCAAAGACAGCAAACACATAGCCTTTTCAGTATCTAAATCTTACTTATCAGCCTTATTTGGCATAGCTGTTGATGAAGGCCTAATTGATAGTATCGATGATAAAGTCTCTAAATATCTTAATGATTTTGATGGAACTGGTTACGAAGACGTAAAAATTAAAAATCTTTTACAAATGTCTTCAGGTATTGAGTTCAATGAAGACTATGCTGATCCGGGCTCAGACATAAATAGGTTTGCAAGAGCAACTGCAAGAGGATCATCATTTAGAGAGTTTGCCAAGACACTTAAAAATGGAAGAGAACAAGGAACATATAATCATTATGTGAGCCTTGATACTCAAGTATTAGGCATGATTCTTGAATCAGTAACCGATATGCCATTAAGAGAGTATTTATATAAAAGAATATGGAGCAAAATAGGTACAGAAAGTGAAGCATATTACATTGCAGATAATACTGGCACAGATATGGCGCTTGGTGGCCTAAATGCTTCTTTGCGTGACTTTGCCAAGTTTGGACAGCTTTACTTGAATGAAGGAAGTTGGGAAGGTGAGCAAATTGTTCCTAGGGAGTGGGTTGCTCAATCCCATACACCGGACGCTCCTCACCTAATGCCAAATTCAGGAGAACTTTCTTCAAATGAATGGGGTTACGGTTATCAATGGTGGGTTCCTGGGGATCCCATAACTGATTTCACTGCTCACGGCATATTTAATCAATTCATATATGTTGATCCAGAATCAAACGTTGTTATAGCCAAAACATCTTCAAACCATAGGTTTAGGTCAGAAAGAGAGTACTCAAAAGCAGCTCACATAGCTATGTTCCGATCTATAACAAAACATATTGAAAATACATTTAATTAATATATTTGTATTAAATAAGATTCTTTTTTAGAATTAGATAAAGGTTATATGAGGAGATAAAATGTATTCAAAAAAAATTATTTCATTTTTAATATTTTTCACAGTTAGTGCAGTTGCTCATGTAGGTGAGGATCATATGAAAACTAGCTCGGCTGAATGGCAGATAAAAGCATATACAGGAGCAGCTCCAAATTTTATAGGAGATTTTGCAACTGTTATGGGATCTGACGGAACCATCATTCGTGAGGGAACTAATGGTTGGACATGTTTGGCTTTTACAGCAAACATGATGGGAGACTCAATGGATCCTAGAATGGCAACTCCAGCTTGTATGGATTCAAATGCTATGGCCTGGGCTGATGCTTACATGACGCAATCAGTCCCAAAACTATCTAATGATGGATGGGCATGGATGATTCATGGAGATACTGGTGCGGATAACTTTAGAGCTTTTTCTGAAGGAGATAAAGCTGGAACAAATCCTGAAGACTGGATCGAATCAGGTGCTCATATGATGTTAATGCCAAAGGATCCTAAGTCTTTAGAAAATACATCTACAGATTTTACTACCGGCTCACCTTACGTAATGTTCAAAGGAACGCCTTACGTTCATCTAATGATTCCAATATCTGGTTATTATGACGTTCAACCAGAAGCAGCTCCTAAGTAGAAATTAAAATGGAAAGATATAAAAGTTTTGAGGATTTCTATCCTTACTATATTTCTGAGCATGATCATAAGTACACAAAATTGATGCATTTTATTGGAACAAGTATAAGCATATATTTTTTAATTAAATTTATTCTGTCATTCAATTTTTTATTTATCTTATATGCACTTCTGTCGGGTTATGGGTTTGCATGGGTAGGACATTTCTATATTGAAAAAAATAAACCTGCTACCTTTAAATATCCTTTTTACAGCTTAATAGGCGATTACAAGATGTACTTAGAGATACTTCAAGGAAAACATAAAATTTTTTAATTTGTAATCCCATATTTCATATTTGTATGGAGGCTTCTGAGAATAATTTTTGGACTGAGCCTCCTTGGGGTGCTGGCGAAAAGAAATATCGACTAGGATTGAGGCCAATAGAGTTAGGTGAATGGCTAAATAGAAATATTAGTGAAAATCTTTTAAAACATAAAAAAAATTTACTCGATTCAGATTACAACAAGGTTATTGCAGTAACTGAAGATTCTATTGATGCACAAATTTGCTTAGGAAAGATATTTGGAATAAACCATACCAAATATCCAGACCTTATCGCTGAATTAAGCCTTAATATTCAAGATGATTTATGTTTAATGGAGTCACAAGGTCAACAAAAACTACTTGCGGCAAGTATATGTTCACCTAGTTATTGGGATGTAAGAACAAAAATTGGTAAGCCACTAAAGGTTATACATGATCCTGTTACATCTTTAGACGAGAAGATAGGCGAGAGAATTGCAACTTTTATAAGACAGGCACCTATTAAAAAACCCTTTGCTAGGCAAAATTGGCTTATTCATGGGGACACAAAAAGATTTCATTTAAAAGAAGAAGATTCTTTACTCACAGATCCTTGGTCCTGGTATATCAGATCAGAAAAAGAAACTTTATGCAGATTTCATGAGGATTATTTTTTATTTACAATAAATGTTTTGTTTGAACCATTAAATAAAATTGTTGATTATCCCGATGCACTAAAAGGCCTTATTAAAAGCCTAGAGACATTTGATGAAGATGAATCAGTATATTTTGGTGGATCCAACAAAATAAACATTTTATTGGAATACCTTAAAGCACAACTATAGTAAAATAGCATTTATTGGGAGAGCATAATTTGCTGTAAATCTTTATGGATAAAAAACAGTACAACAAGATTATTATCAGATCGCAAGATATTGCTGAAAAATGGAAAAAAATTCCAGCGCCTCAAAGAGGAGAGTTCATAAGACAATTTGGTGAGCAGTTAAGACTTCAAAAAGAACTCCTTGCAAAAATCATAACCAAAGAAGCCAGAAAGATAAAGACAGAGTCGCTTGGAGAAGTTCAAGAAGCAATAGATATGTGTGATTTTGCTGTTGGATTAAGCAGGCAACTATATGGCTTGACTATGCCTAGTGAGCGTCCAAATCATAGACTTCAAGAGTTATGGCATCCTTTGGGAGTTGTTGGCTGTATAACAGCTTTTAATTTCCCAATGGCTGTATTTGCATGGAATTTCTGTCTTTCCGCTGTTTGTGGAAACAGCATAATATGGAAACCTAGCCCACATTCAAATGAGTGCGCAAAAGGAATAAAAAAAGCCTGGGATGAGATAAGTGGTGAGTTTTCTGGCTTAATTCAAATTATTGAAGGCGGTAACGAAGAAGCAGTTTTAATTTGTGAAGATAAGAGAATATCTTTGGTATCTGCAACAGGAAGCACACAAATGGGTAAAGAGTTGGCACCAATTGTTTCAGCCAGGCTTGGTAAGCTTTTGCTTGAACTTGGGGGTAATAATGCTGCAATTGTATGTCCTACAGCAGATTTAGATTTAACAATAAAAGGTATCGCCTTTTCTTCTTGTGGAACAACTGGTCAAAGATGCACGTCCCTAAGAAGATTATTTGTTCATAAAGACATATATGATGACTGTGTTGAGCGTTTAGAAAAATGCTTTGAAGAATTAGTAATAGGTTGTCCCTCAAAAGATTCCTCTCAAATAGGTCCCTTAATTTCTGAAGATAGCTTTAATTCTATGCAAAAAACACTTGAGTCATTAAAGGCTAAGAATGTATCTGTAATTGGTGGCCAAAGATTAGATATTGAAGATTCTAATGAATATTATGTAAAACCAGCATTAGTTCTTGTTAAAGAAATAGAAGATGAGATGCTTTCTGAAACATTTGCACCTATTTTATATGTTAAGAGTTATGAAAAAATTGAAGAAGCTATTCATATGCAAAACGATGTTAGTCAAGGCCTTAGCAGTTCAATTTTTACAAATGATATTAGGGAATCAGAATTATTTTTAAGCGAATCTGGAAGTGATTGTGGGATTGCTAACGTTAATATTGGTACAAGCGGAGCTGAAATTGGTGGCGCTTTTGGTGGTGAAAAAGATACGGGAGGCGGTCGTGAGTCAGGTTCAGATGCTTGGAAAAATTATATGAGAAGAGTAACCGCAACTGTAAATTTCGGAGAAGATTTACCACTTGCTCAGGGGGTAGAATTTGATGAAAGCTAAAATTGCAATTGTTGGCAGTGGGAACATAGGTTGGGCGTTAAAACAACTACTTAAAAAGGACTATGACTTAAAGCAGGGCGATATAGAAGATGGTTTCGATGCAAACGATATTTCACAGGTAGAAGACTTTTTAAAAGGAGTTGATGCAGTGATTTCAGCAGGACCATTTGCAGTAAACAAAAACATTGCAAGCGTAGCAGCAAAAAATGGTATTGCTTACTTTGATCTCACTGAAGATGTTGAAACGACAGAATACATTAGATCACTTAAATCAGAAAATATTTTAATGCCACAATGCGGCCTTGCTCCAGGAGCCATTAACATATGTGCAGCTGGTATGATGAACCAATTTGATTCTGTTAATGAAGTTCTGATGAGAGTTGGAGCTCTACCTAGATTTACAACTAATGAAATGAGCTATTACTTAAGTTGGTCAACAAATGGATTAATAAATGAATATTGCAATGAAGCTGATGCAATTTATGAAGGAAAATCAGTGAAGCTTATGCCTTTAGAGGGAGCTGAGAAAATTGTAATTGAGGGCGAAAGCTTCGAAGCCTTTAATACAAGTGGGGGATGTACGACCATGTGTGAAACTTTTGAAGGCGAAGTCCAAAATCTTTCATATAAAACAATTAGATATCCAGGTCATTTAAATCACATGAAATTTTTGTTCAACGATCTTCACTTGAAAAAGAATAAAGATGTCTTAGAGAAGCTTTTTGACAAAGAAGTCCCAAGGACAAAAAATGACGTAATAATATTTTTTGTCAAAGTTATAGGACTTATCGATGGAGTTTTACAAGAGAAAACCTATTTAAGAAAAATATACGGAGATGAAAAATTCAGCGCTATTCAATTAACGACTGCCTCTGGAGTATGTAGCGCTCTTAAAATGTTTCTTGATGGTAAAATTACAAACAAAGGTTTTACAAAACAAGAATCTTTATCTTGGGATGATTTTCTAAATAATGATTTCGGCAAGGTTTACGCCTAATACTTATAATGACAGAATTTAGCTTATTAGATACTTCTCATATCATTTTTGCCATAGCTTGCATTGTTATGATTGTTTATTTACCAAAATTTGTTTTGGATAAGAGTGATATATGGAAAAAATTTGTAATAGCTGCAATTTTTATTTTTATCCTAATAAATCAAGGCTTGGATTTTTACAGGGAGGGATATACTCAACAAATAAAGCTAGGACTACCTCTTCACCTATGTGATTTTTCTTGCGCATCAATTATGCTCTATTTTATAACCCAGAGAAGAGAGTTCTTTATCTTTGCTTTTTTTGCCGGGATTTCTGGAGCAGGAATGGCTATATTAACTCCTGATGTCTTATATTCATTCCCACATATTGATTATGTTCGTCATATGATTGGTCACTCAATGATTTTACTAGGCGTAAGTTATGCAATGATAATCGATAATCAAAGACCTTATTTTAAAGACGTACACAGAGTTTTATTAGTGTTAACTTTTTTCTTAATTTTGATGTATCCAATTAATTATCTACTTGGACCGCCAGCAAATTATTGGTATGTTATGGAAAAACCACCTGGTTTAAATGTAACAGGTTATATGAGAGATGCGCCATACCATATGGTTGATATATACATTCTTGCTGTAATTGTTTTCTATTCAATATATTTGCCATATCTCATTAAAGATAAATTTAATAAAACTACTATATAAAAATGAAAAGTGTTTCAAGTTCACAAATTCCTAAAAGTTTTAGGGCATATCGACCAAAAGTACTTCAATGGCTTGGCAGGACAGTTTTATCAGTTCTTGGATGGAAAGTTCATGGAAAAATATCAGATGAATTTAATGAAAAGAAACTTGTTGTAATTGTTGCTCCACATACTTCTAACTGGGATGGAATTTTAGGGGTTGCAGCAATTGCAGGGTTAGATGCAAGAATTACATTTATTGGTAAACATACTGCATTCAGGTATGGACTAGGAGCTTTTTTAAGATATATGGGTGGAATTCCAGTAGATAGAAATAAACCTGGAGGGATAATTCAAGATGCAATAAATCAGATTAGAGGCATTAATAGTTCCTTAATAGGAATGTCTCCTGAAGGAACACGCTCGAAAGTAAAGGAATGGAAAACAGGATTTTTAAGAATAGCAAAAGAGCTAAATACTAAAATAATTCCAGCATCTCTAGATTTTACAAAAAAAGAAATACTTCTTGGTAAGGCTTTTACACCCTCAGGTGACAATATGAAAGATATTAGCGATCTTAAGGACTACTTCAGCGTTTTTACTGCTAGACACCCTGACAAATACTAGTTCAAATTTTCTCTAATCATATTATTAACCATCTCCTCAACAATAAAGAGAGGAGGATTTCCATGATCTAAAACAGCTGAGTGGAAGTCTTTAATATTAAATTTATCACCAAGCTCGCTCATAGCTTTTTCTCTGAGTTCGAGTATTTTGATCATACCAACTTTATAGCTTAGTGCTTGTCCTGGCCAAACAATATATCTTTCAATTTCGACTCTAACTTCTGTATCTGACATTCCAGTTTTTGTTTTCATGTATTTCATTGCTTCTTCGCGAGTCCATCTCTTATAGTGCATTCCGGTATCAACTACCAACCTTACGGCTCTAAAAAGTTCACTTTGAAGAATTCCTAGTTCGTCATATGGATCTTCGGCCAAACCTGCTTCAAGAGCTAAAATTTCAGAGTAAAGAGCCCATCCCTCTGCGAAAGCAGAAGTGAAGTATCCAAAACGTCTATACAGAGTTAAATCTTCATTTTCAAGAGAATGTGCTATTTGGTGATGGTGTCCAGGTGTTGCTTCATGATAAGCCAAAGTTCTCATGCTATAAGTAGGTGTTTGCTTTATATCGTATAGATTTGCATAAAATACACCAGGCCTACTTCCATCAAGCGCTGGCGACTGATAATATCCACCAGCTGCAGTCCTTTCAGAGTACTCAGGAACAGCTTTCACTATGACCTTTGACTTTGGCATAGTGTGGAAATAATCTTTCATTACTTCATAAGCTTCTTCAACCATTTCTGTATAGTCTTTAACAACTATTTCTTTTCTATCTGGAGTATCTGCATAAAGGAAATCTGGATTCTCATTTAATTCATTCATTATTTCACCAACAGACTTAGTCTCGTCATATCCAAGAGATGAAAGAATGTATCTCATTCTTTGAGAAATCCGTTTAACTTCACTTAGCCCTATTTGATGAATTTTCTCTGGAGAATAATCTGTTGTGGTGAAAGTCCTTATTTTCAATTTATAGTATTCGTCTCCTCCTGGTTGAGACCATATGCCATGATTTTTATTAGCATATTTTTGAGTTCTTATCATAAAATTTCTTAAAACTTCAAAACCCGGCGTAACACTTTCGCTAATGGACCTTTTTATTTCATTTTCAAAATAATTTACATCTTCTTGATCTAAATCTAATTGATTTACCTTTGACATGAATTGGGTATAAAGAGGATGTTCTTCATTCGAATATTCTATAAACTCATTTAGCTGTTTAATTACATGGCCATATACAAATTCAGGCGGATATATACCACTCTTAGCTTGTTTTTCAAGGTCAGCAAGAACTCCTTGATATACCTCCTTAATTGAATCTGTCCTTTTAATGAAATCGTTTGCTTCAGACTTTTTCCTGATAGGATGTACATCATTCATAAACTCAATGGTATTTAAATGAATTCCTCCAATTTGATTTAGCGGATAGTCTAAATAAGGAAAATCTCTAAGTTCTCTTAAATGATTTTCATAATCAAAAATTGCAATTTTCTTTGTACTTTTCTGAGTATCGGATAGTCTTGAGTCATCATACTTATATAAGGTTTTAATAGTTTTTTCTGTATGCTCAATTCCATCTTCAATATCAGTTTCTTTTGGAATTGACAACTTGGAGTTATGATTCGTCAGCCAATTATAGTCATCTAATACTCCAACATAAGTTAACTCTTCAGGTGAACTTGTAAGATCA
>SHBF01000013.1 GCA_004212975.1 SAR86 cluster bacterium | reverse complement strand
ATGCTAGCTAGAATTGCAGGTCTATTTAAATCAACAACTACAATTAAATCTTTATCTTCTGAATATTTTTTGACTTTATCTAAGATTTCTTCATTGAAATTTAAATCTCCATTTGGGAATAAGGTACTTAAGAAGTTATCAAATGCTCTATTTAAACCAGATTCTTGATTACCATTAAACACAGTGTGAATATACATTATTACAATATCTGCATCTTTGGTTTTTTCCACCAATGTCCCAAATTGAGCTGCTATATTTTTATCAAGTCCATCAACAAATATTTTTGTATCTTGTTTTAAGGGAAGCACTCCATTATTTTCAAGCAAAACAATAGAACGTCTTTGTGCCTCTATTCCTGCTTCAATATTCTCAATTGTATTAACTCTTTTGTTAATAATATCCTCATCAACATAAGGATTATCAAACAAACCTAATTCAAATTTATTTATTAAAATTTTTCTAACTGATTCGTTAACCCTTTCTTCAGAAACATGACCATCTTTAACTAAATTTATTATATGTGAGGTATCATTTTCACCTCCATATTGATCAATTCCTGCCTCTAAAGATTTTTTATATCTTTCTTTAATGGATAGACTGTCCACACCCCAATGTCTTCCAGTAATTACTCCCCAATCTGAGCATATTACTCCATTGTACCCAAGTTCATTTCTTAATAAATCAGTAAGAACATATTTGTTAAAAGCCATTGCAACTTCCTCATTGGTTTGCCCAACAGGGATTCCATAGTATGGCATGATGACCTTTAAATTATTTTTGATAGCTTCTTTGAAAGGGATTAAGTGGTAATTAAAATTATTGCCAGGATATATTTGATTGCGCCCACTAAAAAGATGAGCATCTAAACCATCCTCTTGAGGACCTGCACCTGGAAAATGCTTCACCATAGTTAGAACACTATCATTGTTAATATCTTTTCCTTGAAATCCATCCATGTATGCAAGGGTCATATCGCTTGATAAATATGCACTTGAACCAAAAGTACCAAAATTTCTCGCCCATCTTGGATCTGTTGATAAATCTGACATAGGATGCAAGGCTGTTCTAATTCCAACTGCAAGATATTCTTCTTTAGCAACCTCCGCAAATCTTCTTATTAAATTTGGATCTTGTGAGGCAGCAAAACCTAATTGAGAAGGCCATTTTGAAAATCCATCTACTGAAAATGATGCAATCCCACCACCTCTAGGTACTTCATGGATTGGATCAGAGCTTATAGTTATAGGTATACCTAACCTTGTTCTTGATGCAATTTTTTGTAAATAATTTATCTTACTACCTAATTTAACAGGACTTGGATTTCCGTAAAGATTAAAATGAGTAATATTGTCTTCAACAATATGAGATTCAGTTAATTTGTTTCCTCTAATTGCAATCTCATAAAGGAACATTAGCAAATCTGGTTCCAGGATAAATGGAGGGTGAAACATCTGACCAACTTTTTCCTCAAGAGTCATTTCACTCAATAGATCATTGCTTCTTGTTTGAGCATCTAATCTATGATCTTCATAGACATCTAGGATACTATTCTTATTTAGATCTCTAAACTTTTGATTATCAATAATTAGTATTTGAATTTCATCATACAAAGAATTATTAATTTTGAACTTTTCAAATGGTTTTGAATAATTTATGAATCCATAAATAAAAACTATTGTTATAAAACAGGTAATAACAATAAAGAGATTTTTAAGGATTTTAACCAATTAGAATTGTCCAATTAATTTAATCAGAAATAAGTTCATTAATCCTTTCATAGGAATCTATGAATTCTTCTTTAAATTTTTGAACTGTTTGTCCGGCAGTAATGGATTCATTTACCAATCCAATTCCTTGACCAACCCAATATGTTTCAAGTTGTTTAGCTCCTTCATGTCCAATTGCTGCTTGATCAGCAACCTTCCTAAGAGCTGGCTCACTCACCATTGTTTGAAGAGGCATAGGTAGTGGCTCTGGCGCATCTTTACCTTCCCATGCTTCAACCCATGGAGATGTTAATTGTCTTGAATGTTTTCCAGTTCTACTTTTTGATCTAACAGTGTGACTTGATGATGCAGCAACTAATTTTTCTTTAATATTATCAGATGTTTCAGCTTCAGTTGTTGGAAGAAAAACAGAAGCACACCATACTCCGTCCGCTCCCATAGCCATAACACCTGCCATTTGTTCACCAGTACAAATACCTCCAGCTGCAAGTATAGGCACATCACCATACGATTTAAGAGCTCTTCTAACTTCAGGAACTAAAACCATTGTTGAAACACTTCCGCAATGACCGCCTCCTTCAGTGCCAGATACAACAATAATATCTACCCCTGCTTCAGCTTGCTTGACTGCATGTTGTTTTGCTCCAACTAGTGCTGCAACAGGAACATTATTTTGTTTCCCCATATCTAACATCCATTTTGGAGGTACGCCTAATGCATTTGCTACAAGCTTAATTGGATGAGAAAAAGCAACCTCAAGCACTTCTTTGGCACCATCAAGTCCTGCTCCTAAGACTTGATTTGAACTTTGTTCTATTTTTTCAGAGGCATCACCACCTCTTAAATCGGCTGCATCTATATCATGTTGTTCTAAAATATCTGCTCTAAACTCTCTGTGTTCTTGAGGTATCATTGCTCTTAAGTCGTCTGTGGTTAGATTTTCGCCTTTGCCAACATATGAATTAGGTACCAAAACATCAACACCATAAGGCTTGCCATCTATATTCTCATCAATCCAATTTAATTCAATTTCAAGCTTTTCAGGAGATAGGCCTACAGCTCCAAGAACACCCATACCACCTGCCTTTGATACAGCAGCAACAACATCTCTACAATGACTAAATGCTACAAGAGGAAACTCTATATCAAGAATTTTACAAATTTGTGATTTCATAAATACTCCCAAAGAAATACTTTATACGGTTTATATTACATTAAATTTAGAATGAATTAGAATAGAAGTATGTATAACTTTTCTGTACCTGATATATGTGATGAATTTAGTGATATCCAAATAGGGGATCTTTTTTTGAACTCATATGGCTCAAAAAATAAATTTTTTGGTCAAATTCATACAGCCAAGTGTGAACATTCAAACAGTATTGTCAAAGAGCTTGTGAATGAACATGGCGAGGGAAAAGTTTTATTGATTGAACATGCTGGGTCAGAATTGTGCTCAATGGTTGGTGATCAGATTGCTCAAAAAGCGTATGAGAATAAATGGAATGGAATATTAACAAATGGTTGCATCAGAGATGTTGAAATTATTCAGAACATTGATATGGGAGTGTATGCACAAAACACCTATCCAAAAAAAACAGATAAATCTGTGGGTATTGGAAAAAAAGATGTTCCAATAAAACTTGGTTCAGTAGAAATAAATCCTGGCGATTGGATTTATATTGACAGTAATGGATGGATTATCAGTAAAAAAAAATTAGAACTTTAAATTTTCTATATCTTTATCTTTTTGATCCCATATTGATTCAATCCAGTTTTTAAAATCTTCTCTATATTTTTGATCTTCTGAATAATTTCTATTCTTAAGATTTTCAGGAATATTATGTTTTGTAATAAGAACTTTAACTTCACTCATTTCACCAGTTAAAAAATTCCATGCACTTCTCTTATCACTTTTATAGACTAAGGTGTAATCAATTAATGTGTTGATTTTTGGCATTGCAGATAGAGCAGTTGCCATGCCTCCAATTTTTGGAATGAGTAGATTCTGATAAGGCGATTCTTGTAATTTATGTTTTTCTTTTGTAAATCTTGTTCCTTCAGCATAACTAAATATTGTAGATGGAGATCTTAGAAAACGTTTGCAAGATTTAAGAGTATTTTCATAATCTTTTGTTCTTAGGGAGGGATCTTTCTCTAACTCCTCTTTTGAATGTCTATTTACAAAAGGCATGCTTAATGTTTTGTTCGCTAAAAAAACAAAAGGTATCCACCACAACTCTTTTTTCATAAAAAATTTTAAAAGAGGAATCTTATAATTTGCAGCAACTAGCAATACAAAAATATCTGCCCATGATTGATGATTCGACATGGCCATGTACCATTCGTCTAGAGCAAACTCTTTATTCTTTTCAATTAATTTAATGTTGTCACCATGCATGATAAGCATAATAATCTTTAGACCATAAACAGTGAGGTCTCCAATGAAGTTTGATACTTTACTGAGATGAATTTTAAATGCTTTTATAGGAATTATTGCTCTTGGTATATTAATTACTGCAAGAGTGCCAAAACCTAATATAAGCTCTGATAATATTAAAATAAACGTAATTAAACCAATTAAAATTGATTTGATTGTCGTCACCACTATATAAAGACCCTCTAAAAACCGCTTAAGTTTGCATACCTCTCAGTATGATACTTTGCACTACCAAAAATCTGCTCAGTAACTCTAGCTCTTTTGAGAAAGAAGCCGATATCATATTCATCAGTTACTCCAATACCACCATGCATCTGAATTGCCTCGTTGGATACTAAGTGGAGAGTTTCTCCAGCAACTGTTTTTGAGAGACTAGATAGTCTTTGAAGTTCATTTGAATTTTCATCAGCTGCTCTCATAGCTGCTAATACTGAAGATTTTGTTAATTCTATCTCACAAAACATTTCAGCAGCTCTATGTTGCAGTGCTTGAAAAGAACCTATCAATGCACCAAATTGTTTTCTTTGCTTTAAATAATCGAGAGTTATTTCAAAGGCGGATTCTGCATTTCCAAGCATTTCAGCAGACATAGCAATTCTCCCAATATCCAGAATGCTCTCAACAGTTTCCCCTGCAGTTTCAAGATCTCCTAATAGCGATGACTCATCAACACTAACATCATTAAAATATATATTTGCATAGTTTCTAGAATCTGCCATATCAAGTTTTTTTGCTTCAATACCAGATTGATTAGAATCCATAATAAATAAAGATAAACCTGTTGAATCACTCTTTGAACCAGATGTTCTTGCCAGAACAATTAGAAGATCAGCGCTGGCTCCATCAATTACAAATATTTTTTTACCACTTAAAGTGAAACCCGAGTTACTTTTTTTAGCAATTAATTCAGTGGCATATGGGTCATGATGACTTGTTTCATCTACAGCAAGTGCTGTAGTGATTTCTCCATTTACAATTTTAGGCAGATAATTATTTTTCTGTTCATCATTTCCAAACTCAGAAATAGCATAAGCACCTAAAACACCTGTTGCAAAAAGTGGAGAGGGCGTCAGTGTTTTTGCACACTCTTGTAATATGACACCAATACCGGTGACTCCAAAATTAGAACCTCCAAATTCTTCAGGAATTAATATTCCTGGCCAACCAAGTTTTACCATTTCTGACCAAATATCTTTATCCCATAATTTGCGATCATTATTATCTCTCAAGGATCTAAAATGAGATATTGGCGATCTTTCTTCAGCAAAGTTTTTTGCTGTATCTTTAAGGAACTGTTCTTCTTCTGATAGTACTAATTTCATCTATGATTATTGACTTGGAAGTCCAAGTACTCTTTTAGAAATAACATTAAGTTGAACCTCTGAGGTTCCACCTTCAATTGAGTTTCCTTTAGTTCTAAGCCAAGCTCTTGTTAAATTCTTATCGTTATCATCAAATTCGTCACCATCCCATGCAACTCCATTAATTCCTGAAGCGGCAACCATAAGCTCATGCCTTTTTTTATTATGTTCTGTTCCATAAAGTTTAAACATAGATGCTGTTGCGCTTGCTTTACCTCCTTCATCTCCAGCTCTTTTTAAAGTAAGACCAAAAGCATGTTCTTTAATCTTATGTGATGATATTTCAGATCGGTAAAAGCCATTATTAATTTTCCCATTTTCTTCACCTAAATGCTTTTTAGCAATTGATACAATATCTCTTTTACTACCCATACCAGCAGCAAGACCAAAATTTGAAATGAAGGCTCTTTCATGTTGCAAAAGTTTTTTTGCAATAGTCCAACCAGCGTTTAACTCACCTATTAAGTTCCCTTTAGGAACCTCTACGTTATCAAAGAATGTTTCACAAAATGGCGATTTTCCTGATATGAGTGTAATAGGCTTTGTACTAACTCCTTTAGTAGCCATATCTATTAACAAAAAACTTATACCATCATGTTTTGGTTCTTTAGGACCTGTTCTTACTAATGCAAATATCCAATCTGCTTTATCTGCATATGACGTCCACACCTTTTGACCATTTACTAGAAATTTCTCACCAATATCTTCAGCTTTTGTAGCAAGACTGGCTAAATCTGATCCTGATCCAGGTTCTGAGTATCCTTGACACCATCTTATTTCACCTTTAATAATTTTTGGAAGATGTTCTTTTTTTTGTTCTTCAGAGCCGTACTCAAGCAATACAGGTGCAAGCATCCATATGCCAAAACTCAGCAGAGATTGTTTTGCACCAATTCTAAATAATTCTTCATTAAGCACCTTAACTTCATCTTTTGAAAGGCCACCACCGCCATATTCCTTAGGTACAGTTGGCATAGTCCATCCTTTTTCACCCATTCTATCTAACCATAGTTTGGATTCAGGGTTTTTATATTCTGCATTTCTGCCACCCCAAACCTCATCAACGGGTATCTTAGGATCTGCACCACTTCTCATCGAAGGAGGACAGTTTTTATCAAGCCATTCTTTTGTTTCTTCTCTAAATTTATCTAAATTAGCCATATTATTGATATTTGTTTTAATTAAAATCATCAATATTATATGCGTATATTTAATTTTTTCGAGTATTGAAAATATAAAACTTATTAATACATTTTTTTATTAGTTGTATAATGCGCGCTATGTTTAGAGAAATAGGCATATTAGTTAAAGAAGACTTATCTAATGGTATTGATAACGAAGCTGTTAATCTAATGATAAATTCGATATCAAATTTAGATATTAATTTGATCATTGATAAGTCTTCAAATAACAAAAATGAAAATTTTACTGTTCTTGAGCACAAGGAATTTGTAAAAAAAGTTGATATTGTTGTAGTTTTTGGTGGAGATGGCACTCTTTTGAATGCCGCAAGGAAGTACTTAAATTATGATATTCCTATTCTTGGAATTAATATGGGTAATGTAGGATTTCTTACCGATATAAGCACTGATAATTTTGAAAAAACTATTAAGGAAGTCTTGGATGGTAACTATAAAATTGAAGAAAGAAATTTAGTTTCTGCCAAATTTGGGAATAATCATTTATATGGTCTAAATGAGGTTGTTATCCACTCTGGTGCATATGCTCAGCTAATGAGATATCGGTTAAATGTAAACGACAAAGTTGTTTATGAGCAAAGGTCAGATGGTTTAATAATAGCTACCCCAACAGGATCGACTGCATATGCTTTATCAGCAGGTGGTCCAATTATTCATCCAAGTTTAGATGTTTGGACAATTCTTCCAATGCTTCCTCAAAGCTTATCTTCAAGGCCCTTTGTAATTTCTTCAGATGAAAAGGTTGAAATGGATTTGTTTGATGGACCTAATGAAAATGCAAAAATTTGCGTTGATGGTCAAGACGACATTGATATTCCATATGGTGAGAAAATTTTAATATCTAAAATGGAGAAAACTTTAAAATTAGTTCATCCAAATGATAATGATTTTTTTGAGGCATGCAGAGAAAAGTTAGGTTGGAGCTTAAATATTTCTAAAAATTAAATTGAATATTTTAAAAAATTATCATATTCCAATTATTTTCATAGCAATTGTAATTGCATTAATCTCAAACTTTGGATCATTAATTGCAGTTATAGAGCCTTTAACTTTTACAAAGATAATTATTTCCAATCAAGGATATGTTTCTATAGCCGATCTAAATCAAACTTACTTTGAAGATAATCAGTGGTGGAGAACAATAACGCCTATATTTATACATTTTTCGTTTGCTCATTTAGCATTTAATTGTTTATGGATATATATATTGGGAGAAAAGATTGAAAACATTGATGGATCTAATACTTTTATAGTTCTTGTAATTTTCTCCGCAATCCTTAGCAACCTTCTTCAATATATATTTACCGACTCCAGCTTATTTGGAGGATTGTCAGGTGTAATTTATGGCTTAATTGGTTTTTGCATGATTCTTGAGTTTGAATCTAAATATGTAAGATATGATTTACCACCAGCAATATATTTATTTATGATTGTCTGGCTGCTTTTAGGATTTATTGGAGTATTAGATTTATTCGGATTTGGCTCTGTGGCTAACTATGCACACCTTGGCGGTCTTATTTCTGGAATTTTGTTTGCTATGATATATAAAAGTTTTTTTACGATGAGAATATAAATTGATAAAAAAAGCAGTATTACCAGTTGCAGGCTTTGGTACAAGATTTTTACCAGCATCAAAAGCAACTCCCAAAGAGATGCTCCCGATTATTGATAAGCCTTTAGTACAATATGCTGTCGAAGAGGCAATTGATAGCGGCATTAATGAAATTATTTTTATTACCAGTCCTGAGAAACATTCAATTAAAAAACATTTCAAAACCAATAAAGATCTTGAGCTTAGATTACAAAATTCTAGCAAAGAGGAAATGATTGAAAAGCTAAATCCTAAAAAATTTAGCAAGGTTAAGTTTTATTATATAAATCAATATGAACAGAATGGATTAGGCCATGCTGTTCTTCAAGCAGAAAGTGTAATTGGGAATAATTCCTTTGCAGTAATGCTGCCAGATGACTTATTTTTATCTAAAAAGTCTTGTTTGGATCAGTTAATAGACATATTTGTAGAAAAAAAATCCTCCGTTATTGCTGTAAACAAAATAGATAAAAATAATATTCATAAATACGGAGTTATTAAACCAGGTGAGCAAAATCAAGGATCTATCAAAATCGATAATATTGTTGAAAAACCAGCTGCAGAGGATGCGCCCTCTGATATGGCAGTGTGTGGGAGATATATACTTAATCCTGCAATTTTTAAGCATTTAAAATTAACAAAATCTGATAAATCTGGAGAAATTCAGTTGACTGATGCTATACGATCTCTCCTTAAGGATGAAGACATTTATGCAACTATTTATAATGGTGAAAAATTTGATTGTGGTAGCAAGGAAGGCTTTGTTCATGCTACCATTTCGCTCGCCCTTAGAGATGAATCGATAAACAAAAAAATAAAAAAGATAATACAGGATATTGTTTGAATTTTTTCCTAAAAATATTTAAATTTCTTCCTCCAGAGTTTGCTCATTCTGCTTCACTAAATTCTCTAAATTTATTACATAAATCCAAGCTATTAGTTTTATTTAACAATAAAATTATTAATAAAAATGAACACACAATTTTTGGAATGAAATTCAAAAATAAACTTGGCACAGCAGCTGGTTTAGATAAAAATGGGGATTATATAGATGCATTAGGTGCCCTAGGATTTGGTTTCTTAGAGTTAGGAACCGTTACTCCAAAGCCTCAATACGGTAATCCTAAACCCCGTATATTTCGCAACTATTCGGAAAATTCAATCATCAACAGACTTGGTTTTAATAATAAAGGTATTGATTATTTGGTTAACAATCTTAAAAAAAGAAAATATGGTGGAGTTGTAGGAGTAAATATTGGCGCAAATAAATCCTCTAGAGGCAATGAAAGAATAAACGACTACTTGATTTGTATTGAAAAGATTCATAAGTTTGTAGATTACATAACAATGAATATATCTTCACCCAATACACCTGATTTGAGAGACTTACATTTGAAAGAAAATCTACAAAATCTAATTACTTCAGTAGAAAACAAAATTGCCAAGCTTAATTTTAAAAAACCAATTTTTTTAAAAATTTCTCCAGATGAAACTGACGAATCGATCGAAATGATAATTGATTTAGTTAAAAAATCATCAATAACAGGACTGGTTGCTACAAACACAACAATTGATAAAGAAAACCTTAATAATAAAAAATTAAAAAAAGAAGATGGCGGAGTTTCAGGTCAACCTTTGATGGATAAGTCTACAAATAAAATTTCTCTAATAAAATCAAAATGTTCTGACATTCCAATTATTGGAGTAGGCGGTGTTATGAGTAAAAAAGATTATTTAACTAAATTAAATGCTGGTGCAGATTTAGTTCAAATTTATACTGGATTTATCATAAAAGGCCCAGACTTGATTAATCAAATAGTTAGAGATTAAGAATTGGAATATTTTGTTTTTATACTAGCTATTCTTCTCTTAGTAGGATCGATTTCTATTGCGATGCCCTCAAAATCCTCAAGAGAAATATCTAAAATAAGAATGGAAGCACAAATGATGGGGGTAAAGATTTCCTCAACAATCTACGGTAAAAACAAATTTAAAAATAAAAATTCTAATCCAGTTAGCTATCAAATTAAAAACACTACCACACTTAAAGAAGGTCACTTTATTAGAGACAAAACTGATTTAATCTTGTATTCTCCTGTCAAACTTAAATATGTAGATAATTTTGAAAGCATTGAAAAGCAGTTAAAAAGTCTATCTAAGAGTATCGATGAACTCATTTTTACTGAATCTTTTATATTTTTTTTATGGAAAGAATTAGATGGATTAAATGAGCTTAAGAATATTCTTGATGAATTAGGAAATTTAAAAAATTTTTAAAATTAACTTGCCAACATGAACCTTTTGATGATATTCATAAAGAAAGGAAATTTTTAAAAATGACAAAATCTTTAGTAATAGTTGAGTCTCCTGCAAAGGCAAAGACAATTTCGAAGTACTTAGGACCTGAGTATATTGTTGAGTCTAGCGTTGGGCATATTAGAGATCTTCCAAAGAAAGGTGGCACAGCTAGAACAAGACTTGTTGTACCAAAAGATCTCAGTCCAGAGGAAAAGGCCAGACAAAAGGAAATCAATGCTAGAAAAAGTTTAGTAAGAAGGATGGGTGTTGATCCTGATAATAAATGGGATGCTGATTGGCAAATAATACCTGAGAAAGAGAAGGTGCTGAAGGCTTTAAAAAAAGCTGCAAAGAATGTTGATAATATATATTTAGCAACAGATTTAGATAGAGAAGGTGAAGCAATTGCTTGGCACCTTAAAGAAGCTTTGGGACCTCAAAAATACAATTACTCAAGAGTGAGATTTAATCAAATTACAAAAGATGCAATTATTAAGTCTTTCTCTGATCCAAAAGAAATAGACCTTAATCTGGTTAAAGCATACAGAGCTAGAAGATTTTTAGATAAAGTTATTGGTTTTGAATTATCTCCATTGCTTTGGAAAAAAATTGCACGAGGCTTATCAGCAGGAAGAGTTCAATCGGTTGCTTTAAGACTTTTAGACGAAAGAGAAAGGTCTATCCAAGAATTTATTCCAGAGGAGTATTGGGAAATTTCGTTTTCAGCCACTACTAATAATGATGAAACAATTACATTTAATCTTGCAACTAAAAAAACAGATCCATTGCTCTCAAAAGAAAAAGTTGAAACAATAAAACAACAAATAGAATCATGCAATTTATCAATAAATGAGATTTCTAAGAAGCCAGTAAAAGTTAAACCAAAGGCTCCTTTTATTACATCAACACTCCAACAATCTTCTAGCACAAGATTAGGTTTTAACGTAAAAAGAACCATGCGAGTTGCTCAGAAACTTTATGAGGCAGGCTTAATAACATACATGAGAACTGATGCCCCTAGTTTGAGTAAAGAATCTATAAAAGATGCTAGAAGTTACATTAATGAAAATATTGGAGAGAGATATCTTACCAATGCTCCTAAAATTTATTCTAGTACTGAAAATGCTCAAGAAGCTCATGAAGCAGTTAGACCCACTAATGCTTATTTAAAGCCACAAGATGTAATGTATTTATCTGATGAAGAATCAAAACTTTACACATTGATTTGGGAAAGATTTATTGCTTCACAGATGCCAGACGCCGAGTATTTGTCTACATCTGCAAAGGTCTTTGTTGAGGAAAACGTATTTATTGCAAGAGGTAGAGAAGTAGTTTTTGATGGATTCACAAAAATTCTTAAGAGTTCATCAAAGGAAGAGGATATTCTTCCAAATCTTCAAGAGAGCGATTCTCTCAAAAGAGAAACTATTGATCTCGAACAAAAATTTACTAAGCCTCCCTCAAGATTTTCTGAAGCAGCCCTAGTTAGAGAGTTAGAAAAAAAAGGTATAGGCAGACCATCAACTTATGCAAACATTATTTCAACTATTCAAGATAGAGGATATGTAGCCATTGAAAATAAAAGATTTTTTGTTAAAAAGATTGGTCATATTGTTGCGGAAAGGCTTATGGAGAGTTTTGATGACATCATGGACTATGACTTTACAGCAAACCTTGAAAATAATTTAGATAAAGTTGCAAATGGAGATGCTGATTGGCGGAGTATTCTAGATAATTTCTACAGAGCATTTCAAAGTGATCTTTCTTCAGCTTCTGATGAATATGGTGGAATGAGACCTGGAAATATTCCAACTGAAACAAATATTACATGTACTTGTGGTAAACCTAACATGGTAATAAGAAATTCTTCGAATGGCGTCTTTCTGGGATGTTCAGGTTATCAAGATTCTGGTGATGAGAAATGCAAAGAAACGCTTAATTTGATTTCAGGCGATGAAGCAATAAGCATTGATGATAATGAAGAGGTAGAAAATTTATTAATTAAGAAGAGATGCCCAAAGTGCGAAACTAGTATGGATAATTATTTGATTGACGAAAACAGAAAGCTTCATGTATGTGGAAAAAATCCTGATTGTGACGGTTATCTTGTAGAAGATGGTCAATTTAGAATAAAAGGATATGACGGTCCTACACTTGAATGTCATAAGTGTGGGTCAGAAATGCAACTTAAAACCGGTAGATTTGGAAAATACTTTGGATGTTTAAATGATAATTGTGGGGCTACAAGAGCTCTTCAGAGGAATGGTGAACCAAAACCTATCACAATGGAGCCAATAGAAATTAAAGATCTAAAATGCATAAAATGCGAGGATCATTATTTACTAAGAGACAGCATGAAGGGTCTGTTCCTTGCTGCAAGCCAGTATCCAAAAAATAGAGAAACCAGAGCTCCGAAGGTTTCAGAAATAAATAGTCTGCGTGAAGAAATTATTGAAGCATGTAGGTTTTTACCAGATAAAGAAAAACATTTATATCTATTAGATGCTCCTGAGACCGACAAGGACGGAAATCCATATGTAATTAGATATAACAGAACAGAAGATACTCATTATGTTGCTTCTGAAAAAGACGGAAAAAAAACAAAATGGACTGCCACACATTCCAATGGGCAATGGGTTGAAAATCTAAAGAGTTAGTGGAATTTAAAGAATTATCAAATCTTTACCTAGATCTGTCAGAAGAGATTTTGAAAGATATTAATTTTGATAGCTCACTAAAAGACAATCACAGGCAACTTCTTTTTATTTCATGTATTGAGAATAGTCTTGATTGTGAAGCAAATAATATCTATGAGATTTATAAAAATGATCTTGAGCCTATCGAAGAATTTAATTTTGAATCAAAATGGAAAAAACTTATGGAAATAAGCACCATAAAAAATATAGTAAATATTGAGTTTGATCCAGATGGTCTACTATCAATTTTACATGACTCAAAAGAAAGAGCTATTTCTGTTACAAATACAAATATAATTTCAACTAATAAATTAAATGACTTGAAAAAATTTTCTTTGATATTAAATAAATATAAATCATTTAAAGAGTTACTTCGCAAATTACTCGATGAATGTTAAGCTGTAACGTAAGGAAAAACATGGCAAATTATCTAGAGCTAGCACAATTACCTGATGGAAGTATAGTACTTAGAAGATCAGACGATCACGATAATCCTATTGTAAAAATAGAATTCTCAAAGGAGTCTAAAGATTTTTTGAGAGGTCAAGAATTATCTGTTGCAAAAGAAATGATAAGAGCAGGAATTGAAAGTGTAAGTGGAAATGTTAGCGATTTAGATGAGTTTTTTGAGAAGCAAAGAGAAAGATTTTCAAAAAAACAAAATATTGTTCATTAATTCCTTCTTAACAATCCTACGCTTTTACCTTCAATATGAAGTTGTTCACTTTCTAAATTTATTACGATATTTTCAAAATCTTCATTTGCAGGCTCTAACTCTACAATATTAGAGGATTTTCTATTAAAGAATTTAACAGTTACCTCATCATCAAGTCTTGCAATAACAATGTCACCATTTTTTACATCAGTAGTTTTTTTGACTGCAATCAAATCATCATCCATGATGCCAGCATCTTTCATGCTTAGTCCTCTAACTTTTAAAAAATAATCAAAACCTGATTCAAAAAAAGATTTTGGACAGTTAATTGTTCTTTCTATATTTTCCTCAGCTAAAGTAGGTGATCCAGCAGCCACTAAGCCAATAACTGGATACTCATCTCCACCAAATGAATTGTTTTGATCGTTAACAGAGATACCTCTAGAAGCCCCACTTTCAATTGAAATAAATCCTTTCTTTTCAAGCGCTCTAAGATGGGTTTCAGCTGAATTTGGAGATTTAAATCCTAATTCTTTACAAATATCTGCCCTTGTTGGAGGAAAACCTGTTTTCTTTAGGTAAATTTGAATACAATCTAATACTCGTTGTTGTTGTGATGTTATTTCTTTCATAATAATAAAAATACTGAATATATGTACAGTATAATACAAAACAATGAGTTTTTACAAATTAAGTTAGTATGCAGGATTCAAAGTTAATAATCGGAATATCATCAAGAGCACTTTTTGATCTTGATGAAAGTCATGAAATATATAAAAAACATGGCCTTAAATCATATGAGGAATATCAAATTGATAATGAAGATAAAACTTTAAAACCTGGACAAGCTTTTAGCCTTGTAAACAAAATCTTAAATATAAACGATCTTTATGATGGCGATGACAGAGTAGAAGTAATTTTGTTATCTAGAAATACATCCGATACAGGTCTGAGAGTTAGAAATTCTATTGAAGATCATAATTTAAATATATCAAGAGCTGCATTTTGTGGAGGTGAGAGCCCTCATAGGTATGTTAAAGATTTTGGTGTGCATCTATTTTTATCAAGCAGCATTGAAGACGTTAAATTAGCTATACAAAGCAATGTAGCTGCTGCAACAATTATGTCTCGTTCACTAGAAAAAAATAAGAAATCGAATTCTGATATTTTAAAAATAGCTTTTGATGGTGATGCGGTAATTTTTTCAGATGAATCTGAAAAAGTTTTTCATGAAAAAGGTCTAGAAGCTTTTATCGAAAATGAGGTGAACTCATTATCTGTTCTTAAAGAAGGACCATTTAAATCTTTTTTAGTGGAACTTAATAAAATTCAAAATGATTTTAAAATAAATGAATGCCCGATAAGAACTGCTTTGGTCACTGCCAGATCGGCTCCATCAGATAAGAGGGTTATCAAAACTCTTAGAAAATGGGGCGTCCGTATTGATGAATCGTTATTTTTGGGTGGAATGGAGAAGGCTAAATTTTTAGAATCCTTTGACGCTGACATCTTTTTTGATGATCAAAAAAAACATATTATGAGCGCAAAAGACACAACTGCATCGGCTCATGTCCCATACGGAGTAAAAAATAATTAAATTATGGAAATTGTTTGTTTAGATATGGAAGGAACTCTCACTGAGGAAATATGGGAGAAAGTTGCATATGATACCGGCATTGAAGATCTAGGAAAAACTACTAGAGATATTCCTAGTTATGAGGATCTTCTAGACATGCGAATAGAAATTATGTCAAAGGAAGGCATAGGCTTATCAGATGTTCAAAAAGCTGCATCTTCAGTTGAACTTCTCCCAGGAGCATTAGAATTTGTATCAAACCTTAGAAAAAATTTTCAAGTTGTGATTTTGTCTGATACTTTTCACGACATTGCTAAGCCACTGATGGAAAAGCTTGGGTTTCCTTTTTTACTTTGTCATAACCTTGAGATAAAAAATAATGAAATTGTTTCATATAAACTTAGACATCCTCAAGCGAAAAAACAAGCAATAAATGCATTTAAAGATTTAGGATATAGATGCTTTGCAGCAGGTGACTCTCACAATGATATTCAAATGTTTGAGGTTGCAGATAAAGGATTTTTTATGAATGCTCCTGATAAGATTTCTTCTAAATTTCCTGAAATTCAATCTTTTCATAATTATAATGAGCTTGAAAAGGCAATCATACACAATTCGGTGTTCGTAAATGAGTGATAATCTAAAGTTACAAAACTATAAAAGACCTGAATTAAAAATGCCTAATGGAGAAAAAAATCTTCTCCTTCATAGTTGTTGCGCTCCATGTTCTGGAGAAATTATCGAAGGGCTGGCAGCTTCAAAAATTAAAACCACTGTTTATTTTTATAATCCAAACATTCATCCTGTAGATGAATATGAAATAAGAAAGGAAGAAAATCGAAGATTTTGCGAAAAAGTTGGATTTGATTGTATTGATGGCGATTACGACAAAGAGAACTGGCTTGAGAGAATAAAAGGATTAGAAAATGAACCAGAAAGGGGTGAAAGATGCACAAAATGTTTTGATATGCGTTTTGAAAGATCAGCACTTTTTGCATATGAAAATGGATTCAATGTTTATGCAACTTCACTCGGCATTTCTAGATGGAAAGATATGGATCAAATTAATGATTCAGGACACAGAGCTGCTTCAAGGTATGAAAATATATCTTATTGGGATTTTAATTGGAGAAAAAATGGCGGTTCATCAAGGATGATAGAAATCTCAAAGAGGGAAAATTTTTACCAACAAGAATATTGTGGCTGTGTTTATAGTCTTCGAGACACTAATAGGTGGAGAAGAAAAAATAATAAAGATAGAATTATTAGAGGAATTAAATTTTACTAATATGACGCCGGGTAAGAAGTTTAGAGATGCCATAAAAAATAATAGTCCTCTAATTATTCCAGGAGCAATAAATGCTTATTCAGCAAAATTAGCTGAAAGAGCAAATCATAAAGCGATTTATCTTTCTGGAAGTGGGGTTGCTGCTGCCTCTTATGGCCTTCCTGATCTAGGTGTAACTTCATTAGATGATGTCGTAATTGACGCTAAGAGAATAACTGATGCAACTAATCTTCCTCTCCTGGTTGATATAGATACTGGCTGGGGCGGCTCTGAAGAAATATCAAATACGATTGAAGAAATGGAAAATGCTGGAGTTGCTGCAGTTCATATTGAAGATCAGGTCTATTATAAAAGATGCGGACATCGGCCAAATAAGCAGATAGTGAGTGTTACAGAAATGCAAGATAGAATAAAAGCTGCAGTTGATGCGAAAAAAGATGAATCTTTTTTTATTATGGCAAGAACAGACGCACTTGCATCTGAGGGAATTGAACAAGCTATCGAAAGATGTGGTGAATACTTAAAAGTTGGTGCCGACGGAATTTTCTTTGAAGCAGCTATATCTTTAGATCAATACAAAGAGTTTAATAAAAATTTTTCAGTTCCATTACTAGCAAATATTACAGAATTTGGAAAAACTCCATTATTCACTCAGAAAGAACTTAGTGATGTTGGAGTCGGTATCGTTTTATATCCTCTTACAGCATTTAGAGCTATGAGTTTATCGGCAGAAAAAATTTATAATTCAATTATCAGAGACGGGACACAAGAGCCTCTGTTAGATATAATGCAAACCCGGGAAGAGTTGTATGAAGTTCTTGATTACTACAATTTTGAAAAACAACTTGATGAACAGTTTGAAAATACTAAAAAGGAAGGCTCATGACTAAAAAACTAGAGGGCGCAGGTTTAAGAGGACAGGTTGCAGGAGAAACTTCGCTGTCAACTGTTGGTCAAATTGAGGGGCTTGCCTACAGGGGTCATAAAATTGAATTGCTTGCAGAAAAGTCTTCTTTTGAAGAAGTTGCTTATCTTTTACTTTACGATAAACTTCCAAATCAAGCAGAACTAGATGATTATAAGAAACTGCTTAAGAGTCAAAGAGACCTTCCTGATTCACTAAAACAAGTTCTTCAAAAAATTCCTTCGTCAGCTCATCCAATGGACGTAATGCGAACAGGTACATCGATGTTAGGTAATTTAGAACCTGAAGGAGAGTTTTCTAATCAGTTAAATTCTATAAATAGGATGATTGCAACAATGCCATCTATTGTTACTTATTGGTATAAATACTCTCATGAGGGTTTAGATATTGATCTTGTGAATGATGAAGATAGTATGGCCGGTCATTTTTTACATATTCTTCATGGAAAAACACCTTCAGATTTGCATAGAAAAGTAATGGATGTTTCTCTAATCTTGTATGCCGAACATGAATTTAATGCCTCTACTTTTACAGCAAGAGTTTGTGCATCAACCATGTCAGATATTCATTCATGCGTTGTAGCTGCTATTGGTTCTTTAAGAGGACCTCTTCATGGCGGAGCAAATGAAAAAGCAATGGAGTTAATTGAAAACTGGACTTCAAAAGAAGAAGCGAAAGCAAAAATTATCGAGATGCTTGGGAACAAAGAAAAAATAATGGGATTTGGTCATGCTGTTTATTCAATAAGAGATCCTAGAAATGCTGTAATTAAGGTATATGCCAAAGAATTATCTGAATTGGCTGAAAATGATACTTTATATAAAGTTGCTGAAGAAGTTGAAAAAGTTATGGCTGATGAAAAGAAAATGTTTGCGAACGCAGACTTTTTTCATGCACCTGCATATTTCTACATGGGCATCCCAACAAAACTATTTACTCCAATATTTGTAATGTCAAGAGTATCTGGTTGGACTGCGCATTGCATGGAGCAAAGAGCAAACAATCGAATCATTAGACCAAGCGCTGATTATATTGGAGTTGAGACTTCAGATTGGGTCGATATTTCTGATAGGTCCTAAAATATGTCATCAAATGTTGATCTGAATGTCAGACCTGGGTTTGATGGACTTATTTCTGAAATTGCAAATTACGTTTCAAACTATGAAATTAAATCTGATTTAGCATTAGATACTGCTAGAAATTGTCTTATAGATACTATTGGATGTGGTCTTTTAGCCTTACAATTTCATGCTTGCACCAAAATGCTTGGGCCTATAGTAAAAGATACAAAAGTACCTTTTGGCGTGCGAGTACCTGGCACAAATTATGAGTTAGATCCGGTCAAAGGAGCATTTGATATTGGCTGTATTGTTAGATGGCTAGATTATAACGATACTTGGCTTGCCGCAGAGTGGGGACATCCCTCAGATAACTTAGGTGCAATATTATCGGTATGTGATTTTGTTTCACAACAAAATGTTGCTAATGGAAAAGATCCTTTAACTATGAGAACTGTTCTAGAATCAATGATTATGGCACATGAGGTACAAGGTGTTTTAGCCCTTGAAAACAGTTTTAATAAGGTAGGACTTGACCATGTCATTCTAGTAAAAGTTGCTTCAACGGCAGTAGCTACAAAATTACTGGGCGGTTCTATTTATCAAATTAAAGATGCAGTTAGCCAAGCCTGGGTAGATGGTCAAAGCCTTAGAACTTATAGGCATGCTCCTAATGCGGGCTCCAGAAAAAGTTGGGCAGCTGGGGACGCCACTAGTAGAGCTGTAAGACTAGCAATGATTACTATGTCAGGTGAGATGGGATACCCTGGTGTATTATCTGTACCTGTTTGGGGGTTTGAAGACGTTTCATTTGATGGAGAAAAACTTTCTTTACCTCAATCTTTTGAAACTTATGTTATGGAGAATATTCTATTTAAAATTAGCTTTCCAGCAGAATTCCATGCTCAAACTGCAGTAGAGGCTGCAGTAAAGTTACATGAAGAAATAAAAGATAAAATCGATGAAATAAAATCTGTTGAAATCACTACACATGAGTCTGCCATCAGAATCATTTCAAAAGTTGGGGAGCTAAATAATCCTGCTGATAGAGATCATTGTTTGCAATATATGGTTGCTATTGGTCTAATGAAAGGCAATTTAGTCGCAGAAGATTACGAAGATGATGTTGCAAAAGATCCAAGAATTGATGAACTTAGAGAAAAAATGGTTATCAACGAAGATAAAAGATACTCAAAAGAATATCTTGAAGCAGATAAGCGTTCAATTGCTAACAGAATTAGGATTCATTTTAATGATGGAACTTCAACAGAGGAGGTTGAGGTTGAATATCCTATTGGTCATAAAAGAAGAAGAGAAGAGGGCATTCCAGTTTTAGAAAAGAAATTTAAAGATAATTTAGACATAACATTTAATGAGGAAGTGTCTGATAAGATTTTCACACTTTGCATGAACCAAGAAAAGCTTGAAGAAACCTCTGTAACTGATTTCCAGAAATTATTTTCAAAAATCCCATAAAATAAAGCTTTTTTAGCTTTTTGGACTATAATTATCGCCATGTCAGGCAATACGTTTGGAAAAATATTTAAAATTACGACTTTTGGTGAGAGTCATGGCATTGCTATGGGCTGTATTTTAGATGGTTGTCCGCCCCAAATTGAGCTAAAAAAAGAGGATATTCAGTATGAATTAGATAGAAGAAAGCCTGGTCAATCAGATATAACTACACAAAGAAAAGAAGACGACGCTGTAGAGATTTTGTCTGGAGTTTTTGAAGGAAAAACCCTCGGCACACCGATAGGAATGATAATTTATAATAAAGATCAAAAATCTAAAGATTACTCGAATATAAAAGATGTTTTTAGACCAAATCATGCAGACATTACTTATCAAGCAAAATATGGTCACAGAGATTACAGAGGTGGTGGAAGAGCAAGTGCTAGAGAAACTGCAAACTGGGTAGCTGCTGGAGCAATTGCTAAAAAGATTCTTAAAAAGGAGGGTGTCTCAGTAAATGGTTTTGTAACAGAAATAGGAAAAGTGAAGGCCGATTCAATTAGTTATAAAAATATAAATAATAAATACTTTTTTAGTGATGAATCAAAATTGTCTGAACTAGATTCAATGTTCAAAGACCTTATTGAGGAGGGTAATTCTGTAGGTGCACGGTTAGGAGTTATTGTTGAGAACTGTTCAGTTGGATTGGGAGATCCAGTTTTCGAGAAGTTAGATGCTAATTTAGCAAAAGCAATAATGACTATTAACGCAGTAAAGTCAGTATCAATTGGCAATGCAGATGATCTATTAAGCCTTAAAGGTTCAGAAGCAAGGGATGAAATAACAGAATCAGGTTTTACTTCAAATAATTCAGGAGGAATATTAGGCGGTATATCTAACGGAGATGATATAAGCCTAAGCTTTATCATAAAGCCAACATCAAGTATTAAAACAAAAGGAAAAACTGTAAACAAAGAAGGTAATGAGGTTGATATAGAGGTTACTGGGAGACATGATCCATGTGTTGGCATCAGAGCTGTGCCAATTGCCGAGGCTATGGTTAGTTTAGTTTTAGTGGATCATTTATTAATCAATAAAGCTCAATGTGCTGATGTTGAACAAAATCTTCCATTTAGTGAGTAAAAACAATGAAGACTTTATACGACAAACTCTGGGAAGAGCATCACGTCACCCAACTAGATTCGGGAGAGTCTCTTTTATATATTGATAGACATTATTTGCATGAGGTCACATCTCCTCAAGCATTTGAGGGACTAATTAAGAAAAATTTAAAGCCCTGGAGGCTTAATGCCAACATTGCTACTCCTGATCATAATGTACCTACAACAAGAGGTAATAATTTTAATTCTGAATCAATAACTGATGAAATTTCAAAGATTCAAGTAGTTGAATTGGATAAGAATTGTAATAAATTTGGCATTAAACAATTTGATATAGAGTCAAATAAACAGGGTATTGTTCATGTTATAGGACCTGAATTAGGTTTTACTATTCCTGGAATGACTATTGTTTGTGGAGATTCACACACATCTACACATGGAGCGCTTGGTTGTTTAGCTATGGGTATAGGAACTTCTGAAGTTGAGCACGTTCTTGCAACCCAGTGCCTAAAAGTTTCAAAATTAAAAAATATGAATGTTAGATTTGAAGGAGAAGTAGATGAGCATGTTTCTTCGAAAGATATTGTCTTATATTTGATTGGACAAATCGGTACTGCTGGTGGTACTGGTTACGCCATTGAATTTTCAGGATCCTATATAAGTAGCATATCTGTCGAGGGAAGAATGACTATTTGTAACATGGCTATTGAAGCAGGGGCTAAGGTTGGATTAATTGCCCCAGACAATAAAACTATTGAGTATGTTAAAAGTAAATCATTTCTTGATGATGACACTTTTAATCAAGCAAAAGAGTATTGGAAAACTCTAATGTCAGATGATGATGCAAAATTTGATAAAGAAATAACTATAGATGTATCAAAAATCAAACCACAAGTTACATGGGGTACTTCACCTGAGATGGTATTGAATTATGATGAATCAATTCCAACGGTATTTGATACCAAAGATGAAAACAAGAAGAATGTTGAGTTGGCAAGAGACTATATGGGCATTGAAAATGAAACAAAATTATCTGATTTAACATTCGATAAAGTTTTCATTGGATCTTGTACAAATTCTAGAATTGAAGATTTAAGACAGGCTGCTGAAATAGTTAAGGGTAAAACTATTGCATCAAATATTTCAGAAGCTATTGTTGTGCCCGGGTCTGGCCTCGTTAAAGAACAAGCAGAAAATGAAGGATTAGATAAAGTTTTTACTGATGCAGGTTTTATTTGGAAAGATCCTGGATGTTCAATGTGTCTCGGAATGAATCCAGATCAACTCAAACCTTATGAAAGATGTGCGTCAACCTCAAATAGAAACTTTGAAGGAAGACAAGGATACTTAGGTAGGACTCATTTGATGAGTCCAATTATGGCAGCCTATACAGCAATTAATGGAACTATAGGAGACCCTTATGAAATCTAATAGCGAGGGATTAATCATAAATGGAGTTGTTGCATATATTGATAGAGATAATATTGATACTGATCAAATTATCCCTACGGAATATTTAAAATCTATTAAAAAGTTTGGCTTTGAAGATTATCTTTTTGATGGTTGGAGATATAAAGATGATGGAAAGCTAGGTATCACAAAAGATCAAAGAGTGATCGATGAAAACTTTATACTTAATAAAAATCCTTTCAATGAATCGAAAATACTTTTAACTCGAGATAATTTTGGATGTGGCTCATCAAGAGAACATGCAGTTTGGGCTCTGCGAGATTTTGGTATAAAAGCTGTAATAGCATCCTCTTTTGGGGATATTTTTTATAATAATTCTTTTAAAAATGGTGTTTTGCCAATTAAGTTAGAAAAAAAAGAGATAAACTTCTTATTTGATCAAACCCAGCAAAAAGTTCTTGAACTCTCAATAAATTTACAAAAGAAAGAAATCAACTATGGTAAAAAAACTATTTCTTTTAATGTTGATAAACATCTTATAGATAGAATTATTTATGGACTAGACGATGTTGATATAACTTTAAAGGAAAAAGGTAAAATCTTTGATTTTGAAAGGACTAGAATTGAAGAAAGACCTTGGATATTCAAATGAGCAAGAAAATATTAGTGTTACCTGGAGACGGAATTGGACAGGAGGTAACTGCTTCTGCGATGCAAATCTTTGACTTTATTATCAAAAAATTTTCCTTGAATTTTTCTATGGATACGCTTGATGTTGGTGGAACTGCTTACGAGAAATCTGGTTCACCAATTCCAGAAAATGTTTTAAAAGCTGCCAAAAAAGCAGATGCTGTTCTATTTGGAGCTGTAGGAGCTCCGCAGTGGGATGGTCTTAGTTGGGAAGACAGACCTGAAAATGCACTGTTGACATTAAGAAAGGAATTAAACTTGTTTGCAAATTTAAGACCTGCCTTTTTATTTAATGAACTATCAAATGCTTCCCCATTAAAGGAAAAAATTATTGAGGGTTTAGATATATTGATAGTAAGAGAACTGACTGGTGGCATATATTTTGGTGAGCCCAGAGGAGTTGTTGATGATAAGACTCCTAATTATGCGTTTAATACCATGATTTATAATGAAGATGAGATTAGAAGAATTGCAAAAATTGCTTTTGAATCAGCACAAAAAAGAAAAGGTAGATTATGTTCTGTAGAAAAAGCAAATGTTTTAGAAGTTTCAAAATTTTGGAGATCAATTGTTACAGAAATGTCTAGAGAATATCCTGACGTTGAGCTTTCACATCAACTTGCGGATAATGCAGCAATGCAATTAGTTCTCAACCCAAATCAATTTGATGTGATTGTTGCTAGTAACTTGTTTGGAGATATTTTGTCTGATATTGCTGCGACACTTACTGGATCAATAGGTATGCTTCCTTCTGCATCACTTGATAGCTCATTCAAGGGTATGTATGAGCCTTGTCATGGAAGCGCACCTGATATCGCTAATCAAGATCTTGCAAATCCATTAGCAATGATTGGTTCGTTATCAATGGCTTTAAGATATTCATTGGATGAAGAAACTGTTGCAAATAAAATTGATACAGCAATCAAAAAGTTCATACAACAAGGTTTTCGAACAAAAGACATAGCTACGGATGAAAATTATTTAAAAACGTCTGAGGTTGCTGAAAAAATTATAGATATTCTTGAAAATGAATAGTTTAATTAATTTAGCATTAATAGGTGCATCAGGAGTTGTTGGTAAAAAAATTATTTCTTTACTTGAAAATAAAAATATTGAAATAAATAATTTTTATCCACTTGGATCTACTTCCGTAGGTGATGAAATAGTGTTCAATAATAATCAATATAAAATTGAAGATTTAACCAATTTTGATTATTCAAAGGTAAATTTGGCTATCTTTTCTGCTGGGTCTAAGGTTGCAGAAGAACATGCAAAAGATTTTGTTAATGCAGGAGTTTATGTAATAGATTTGTCTTCTAAATTTAGATACGAAAAGGATATACCTCTTATAATTCCTGAGATAAATGGAAATGAGATCAATCTTTTAGATACACCATCCTTAATATCTAATCCTAATTGCTCTACATCTCAGCTTTTAATGGCAATTGCTCCTATCCACAAAGAATATGAAATAGATGTTTTAAATATTGCTACATATCAAGCAGTATCCGGAACTGGAAAACAAGCAGTTCAAGAATTAAAAAATCAGATTACAGATGAGTCTATCAATCAAGAAGTCTATCCAAAAAAAATAGCATTTAACGTAATCCCTCAGTGCGATATTTTTTTAGAGAATGATTTTACTAAAGAAGAAATGAAACTTGTCTGGGAAACAAAAAAAATACTTGATAAAAACATTGAAGTTCAAGCAACGTGCGTAAGAGTTCCTGTTATTAATGGTCATTCTGAGGCAGTCTTTTTAAGAACAAAGAAAGAAACTTCTCGAGAGCAAATAATTGAGTTATTAAAGAATTCTAGTGGAATTAAGGTAATAGATAATCCAAAGTACCTAGAGTATCCAACTCCGCTTGAGCACGCAAATGATACTCAAGAGGTATTTGTAGGAAGGATAAGGTCTCAAACTATTAACAATGAAAATTGGATCTCAATGTGGATAGTAGCTGACAATGTTTATGGAAAGGGAGCTGCTTTAAATACCGTTCAAATTCTTGAAAGTTTAGTAGAGAACAAAAAGTTGTGTTGAGATATTTATTTTTATTATCCCTAATATGCTCATTAAATGCTTTTGCAGATATAATTCTGTCTTCACCCAAGATAAAACTAAATGCTCAAAATCAAAGGGTAATAGAGTTTAGAATTGACAATGAAAGCATTAATGATGGCGATGTCGTTTTAAACGAATATAAGACAAATAATAAGATAGATGAGTCATTCATTGCATATACTTTAATAAATAATTTTGGAAATTATCAAACATTTTCAATAATTTTAGATGATGAATATATAGAAGATTATTTTAACTTCAAAATTCTCATAAAAGAAAA
>SHBF01000012.1 GCA_004212975.1 SAR86 cluster bacterium | reverse complement strand
TGCCTTATCACCCATTAAAGGCCCCCAAATTCCTGACGCAATAACAACTTTATTAGTTTTAATTGTTCCTTTGTCAGTTTTAACACCAATAATTTTTCCATCTTCTATTTCAAAGTCAGTTGCAGGAGTATTCGTAAAGGTTTTAAGCGCCCCTTTTTCTTTAGCACTTTCAACGGCGAAGTTGACAACTTCCTGTGATCGTGGAACCACCAATCCAGCATCTGGGTCCCACATAGCACCTATCATTGAATCTTCCTCTAGTAATGGAAATTTTTCAACGGCTTCAGCTGCAGATATTAAGCTTACATTTGTACCAAATGCCTTACCTGATGCAACTTTTCTTTTTAATTCTTCCCAGCGTTCATCATCACCAACACGACAAATTTCTAATCCACCTTTTTTTAAAAAGAATCCGTTATCTTCATAAAATTTTCTACTGTATGCAGTTGTCCAACAACCTAACTTATCGTGCGTTGTGTTATAAACAAAGTCGGATGCATGTGCTGTTGAAGCAATATCAGATGGAATTATGGTTGATTTTTCCAAACCGACAATATTTCTTTGCCCAAGCTCAGCAAGCCAATATGCCAACATAGACCCAACAATACCTCCCACACCTACGATAACGACTTCAGCTTCGGATGGAAATTTTGAATTTGAATTATCAGTCATAGAATTTTCCCCAAAAATATTTAAGAAAATTAAACTCTATTTTATTTACTTTGTAAATCAAAAAATTTTAGGATTTTTGAAGGTAAAAATTGCTAATCAAGTGCCTTAAATCCTGCAGCACTTTCATAGTCTTCATTGTCAAAAAATTTATCCATTTGATCTTGAAGCCATCTTCTATTTTCAGGATCTGACATATCTAAATGTTTTTCATTTATGAGAGTTGTTTGATGAGATTTCCACATTTCCCATGCTTCTTCTGAGATAGAATTCATTAGTTCAATTCCTTTTGGACCAGGCATAGGAGGATTATTTAAAGCAGGTAATTCTTTATTAAGCTTTTTACAAAGTATTTTTTTAGACATAGGTTTGTATTATAGTCTTTATAGGCTTAGGCATACCAAAATCATTAATTTCAGATTTATTTATCCATTGATGTTCCAGGTTAGTTTCAATTTTAAAAGGTTTGTCGTACTCTAAAATTTCAACAGTAATATCCAAATTTATATGAGATAGCGCATGATTGAGGTGACGAGTTTCAACTTTCTTTGGATCTTTAAAAATGCTTTTACTTTTTAGAAGTTGATTGTCATATGGAGTCCATAAACTTTCCCAAAAACTCTGCTCATTTTTTTTAAATAATAGAAAGGATTGATTAGAGTGAGCTAACGTAAAATTAATTCTTTTGCTTAATTTTTGTTTTTTGACCTTCTTTACAGTTTTGAAGTCTTTAAAAGCGCTTTTACAAGAAATATTTAAAGGACAAATTGAACATTTTGGAGACCTCAAGTGACATATTGTTGCGCCTAAGTCCATGATTCCTTGAGTATATTCAAAGATGTTTTCTAAAGGGGTATATGTTTCAGACAATTCCCATAGAGACTTAATTGCATTTTTTTGCTCAATATCTATATTTTCGTATCTTGAAATAATTCTTTTAACATTTGCATCAAGTATCGGATACGATTTGTTGTATGCAATTGACATAATTGCTCCTGCAGTCGATCTTCCAATACCTGGTAAAAGAATTAACTCCTCAAATTTTTTTGGAAATCTATTCTTAAATTCATTTTTAATTATTTCTTTAGTTTTAAAGATGTTTTTTGCTCTTCTATAAAAACCTAAACCTGTCCAAAGAGCTAGAATTTCATCTTCTGAAGCTTTTGATATCGATTTTAAGTTTGGAAATTTTTTTATAAAAGCATTAAAAAAAGGTATGACTGTTTTGACTTGAGTTTGTTGGAGCATTATCTCAGATATCCAAACTTTGTATGGAGATATTCCTTTCCTCCAAGGCAAGTTATTTCTGCCAGAGGTCATATACCACTGCGGAATAACCTGAGAAAAATTTTTATTATTTTGTTTCAAATTATTCAATTAAATTCTTTTTAATTAATACTTTACCTTGATCATCAAAGATATATTGAATAGGGGCCCCAGTTGGTATTTCCAATTTAACAATTTCATCAGAAGATAATTTGTCCAAATGCATTATTAATGCTCTAAGAGAATTTCCATGTGCAGAAACCAAAATATTTTTTCCTTGAAGTATTAATGGGTAAATCTCATTTAAATAATATGGTAAAACTCTCTCTCCAGTTTCTTTTAGTGACTCTCCCCCAGGCGGACCAACATCATAAGATCTTCTCCAAATTTGTACCTGTTCAGCACCCCATTTTTGACTACATTCATCTTTATTAAGACCTTGAAGGTCACCATAGAATCTTTCATTGAGAGCTTTGTTTTCAATAGAATCTAGATCTTTCTGATTGATATTCTCTAGAATGATTGCTCCGGTGAGTTTGGCTCTATCTAAAACTGAAGTAAATAGGTGATCAAATTGGATATCGAGGTCGTTTATTAATACGCCAGCATGTTTTGCTTCATTAGTTCCTTTTTTTGTCAGTCCTGGATTTTCCCAACCAGTAAAAAGATTTTTTTCATTCCATTCGCTTTGACCGTGCCGAACTAAAATTAAACTTGTATTTTTCATTTATATTTCTTATTAATATCTCCCATTTTAATAGATAATACACATATGGAACTAATTAATTTTTTAATAGAACACTTTTATTTTTCAGCACCTCTTGTAATTGTTCTTATACTATTTTTTATATCAAATTCTAAAAAAGGTGGAACAAAGATATCTTGCCAATCATTAATTAGTCTTTCAAACCAAGACAAAGCATTAATTGTTGATCTCAGAAGTTCTGAGGCTTTTAATTCCGGTCATATAACAGCTTCAATTAATATTCCTTTAAATGATGTTTCAAGAAGATCAAATGAAATTATTAACTCTACAAAATCTGTAGTGCTTGTATGCGAAATGGGCAGCTCGTCCACCAATGCAGGAGAAACTTTAAAGAAAGAGGGACTAAAAGATATTTTTATATTAAGAGGGGGTATTAATGAGTGGAAAATGAATAATCTTCCATTGGTCTAAATACCATGTTCCTTCATTTTCTTTGAAAGTGTATTTCTTCCCCATCCAAGAATTTGAGCTGCATCATTCTTTTTACCATTTGATCTTTCTAAAGCAGTCTTTATTAACATTTTCTCAATTTTAGTGATTGCTATTTCAGACAAACCTGAGTCAATATTCATTGATACATTCTTTAACCAATTCTGCATTCCGTCCTCCCACGAAGATGTTGGAATATCAGTAATTTCGAACTCTTTTATTTCAGTAGGAAGATCTTGAGATTTAACACTTTGTGAAGGTGACATCAACGTTAACCAATAACAAACATTTTCTAACTGTCTAACGTTTCCTGGCCAATCGTACTTATTCATTAAATTCATTGCTTCATCAGAAATTACTCTTAGGTCTTCATCAAGAGAATCAGCATAATTTTTTAAAAAATACTTTGAGAGATCACTAATATCATCTTTTCTATCTCTCAGAGGAGGTACTTCTATTTTTATGACGTTAAGCCTATAAAAAAGGTCTTCTCTAAAATTTTTTTGAGAGACTAAATTATTTAGATTTTGGTGAGTTGCTGCAATAATTCTCACATCCACCTTAATAGGCTTATCGCCTCCAACTCTATAGAATTCTTTATTAGATAAAACTCTTAACAGTCTTGTTTGTGAGTCAAGAGGCATATCTCCAATTTCATCAAGAAAAAGTGTTCCTCCATTTGCTTGTTCAAATCTTCCAATTCTTTTATCAACTGCTCCAGTAAATGAACCTTTCTCATGTCCAAAAAGCTCTGACTCGACAAGTTCTTTTGGTATATCTGCCATGTTAAGAGCAATAAATGGCATATCATGCCTTGGACTATTTTTGTGAAGTGATTTAGCAATTAATTCTTTGCCGGTACCAGATTCACCTTGAATTAAAACTGTTGCGATTGTATTAGAAAGTTTTCCTATAGCTCTAAAAACATTTTGCATGGCTTGAGATTCACCAATAATGTCTAGTTTTGTATCTTGTTTTAGGCCCTTAGTTTTTGGCTTTTCTTCAAGAGCTCTCTCAACTATTTTTATTGCATCCTCAAGATCAAAGGGTTTAGGCATATATTCAAAGGCTCCTCCACCAAATGATTCAACCGCAGCTTGCATATCAGCGAACGCAGTCATAACAATTACAGGAAGATCTTCGTAATTATTAGTTATATGTTTTAAAAGGTCGTAGCCAAGCATTCCAGGCATCTGGACATCAGTTATTATTAAATCAGGTTCAGAGTTCTCAAGCTCAGAAACTAAATCATCACCACTTGAAAAACTTTTTGTTTTAAAGCCAGCAGAAGAGAGACTCTCTTCAAGAACTAATCTGATGGCTTCATCATCATCAGCAATCCAAATATTATGCAATTTTTGCCTCCTTATCTTCAATTTTAATTGGGATTTGTATTGCAAAAATTGTTTCTCCAGGATTTGATTTAAAAATAATGCCACCACCATGAATTCTTATAATATCTTGCGCTATAGTTAAACCTAAACCCGATCCATTTTCTTTTACAGAAACCATTGGAAAGAAAACTTGATCATGAAGTTCTTGAGGAATTCCAGGACCATTATCAATAATTTCAATAGAACAAACTGTTTGATGCACTACACCATTAATTGGCTTTCCATATTCAATTCTAGACTTAATAGTGATATTAGGGTCTTCAATATTTTCTATAGCCTGTTGAGCATTTTTAACTATATTTAAAATAGCTTGAACAAATAAATCTTCATCTCCATTAATTTCAGGAATGCTAGGATCATAATCTCTAATAAGTTCAATTTTATTTTCCTTATCTGCTTCTGCAAGTGCATAAACTTTTTCTAAAGCAGAATGGATGTTAAACAAGCTAAGATTTGGCTTTGAGGGTGGAGTTAAGATCTTTGTAACAATGGAATTTAATCTATCAGTTTCATCAATAATTATCTTTAAAAACTTTTCTGAGTAATCATCTGTTAATTTTTTGCTTAAAATTTGAGCACTCCCTCTTATGCCAGATAATGGATTTTTTACTTCATGTGCGAGAGTTCTTGCTAGATTTGCTGCTATTTTTTGAGTTGAAAATGTTTTTGTTGAGTCAATTATCTTATTAAGATTATCAACACATAATATTTCAAGAATCAAACACTCATTTTCATTATTCCAAGATACAGTTAAATCAATCATTCTCTTAGTGTCTGCAGCAGTTATTATTTCAAAGTCTCTTTTGGTTTTGGCACCATTTTTCTCAATTGTTTTCTTTAAAAGATTTATCAATGCACCATTTGTTTCTTCTGAGAATTGATCTGTTATTAAATTTTTGTCTTTTTTTGAATTTAAAACCCAACCTTTGTTAAGAGCAGAGTCATTTAACCAAATAATAAATAGATTCCTATCCAAAATAATAATTTCAGTCTCAAGTTGGTTTAAAAAAGATAGTTTTTCAGTATTCATATTCATTTAAAATATTTCTGCTCTATTTAAAAATAGAGCAGAAATGGATAATCAAAATTATTTTGTCAGAGTTCCGACTATGTGAGATAGGATTTTATATGGATCAGCATTTGAAGCAGGTCTTCTATCTTCAAGATATCCGTTCCAGCCATTCTCAACCGTGGCAACAGGTATCCTTATACTGGCACCTCTGTCACTTACACCATATGAAAATTTTTGAATGCTTTGAGTTTCATGTAATCCAGTAAGTCTCATATCATTATCAGAACCATAAGAGGCAATCCCTTCCTCATGAACTTCACCAAGCTTGTTGCATACTGATGAGTAGAGTTCTTCACTTCCAGCTGTTCTCATTGCTTCATTTGAGAAGTTTGTATGCATACCTGATCCATTCCAATCACCAGTTTTTGGCTTTGGATGGATATTTACACCAACACCAAATTCTTCAGCAATCTTATACAACATGTATCGGCTCACCCAAAGATCATCGGCAGCTTTGATACCTTTACCAAAACATTGATATTCCCATTGACCTATTGCAACTTCAGCATTCGTTCCGGTTAATTCTATTCCTAGATCTAAGCAAGCCATTAGGTGAGCATCAGAAACTTCTCTTCCAGAAACATTTCCAGCCCCAACCGCACAATAGTAAGGACCTTGAGGACCAGGCTCTCCATTTTCCCATCCCAATGGTTCACCAGTTTCAGGATCAGTAAAAAAGTATTCCTGTTCAAATCCAAACCACCATTCATCTGTGACAACTTCAGCTGCAGCTGCTCTAAAATTTGATGGATGAGTAGTGTGATCAGCTGCTTGAACTTGTGTCATAACTAGATCATGCCCATTTGGATTTTCATATGTTTGAACTGGTAATAGTAGACAGTCTGAACTTCCTCCCTCTGCTTGTTGAGTTGAAGATCCATCAAATGACCATTCAGGTGGTGTTTCATCCCTAGTCGCTTTAACTTTACTTCTCATCGATGGCTCAGGTTGATAACCATCAAGCCAAATATATTCGTATGTTTTCATTTATTTCTCCTACAAATGTAAAATTTTAATTTTGATTAAATACACCATCAGTGCATTAAATTGACATATTTGCACTAATATAGATAATATTATGCATTAATTCTGTGCAAAATAAAGTTTTTTGTTCAATTTCAGTTCAATTAATTAAATCCCTATAAAACTGACAATTTTTTCTAGTTTACTTGTAATGGATTCATATGAATGGCTTCCACCATATGTTATGTCTATATTTGAGCCTAGAAAGTATTTAGCAGCCTCAACATAATTAAGAACTTCATCGCCTGATTCCAGAAAGACCAAAGTATTTTTTTGATTATTAAATTTTTTAGTTACAAGAGATCTTAAAAATTTTATATCATTTTTGGTAACAATAAATTTTTCTCCAGTCGAGTAATTTTCATTTTCACCAAGGTATTCCTCAAAACCTTTTAATGGAGGAATAGCTGGATTAATTAAGATCACTTTTGATTTATTAATGCTTCCAAAAAAATTTGCATAGTATCCACCTAAAGAACTTCCCATGAATACAAAATCTTTTTCGTTCTCGTCAATGAGTTTTGTTATCTGATTATTTGCTTCTGTAAAATTATTGCTAAGATCTGGAGTAAATATTTTTATTTTTTTAGAAATTTTTGATATGTAACTCTTAATAATTTTTGCTTTATCTGAATCTGAAGAAGAGGCAAATCCATGAAAATATAAAATTGTTTTTACCATCAAATTTTAAATTGAGGATTTATTCCATTTGCAAATATGTTCTCCAGCCATTCTGTTAAGAATCTATTTTGTTGTATTTTTTCGTCACGTGATTGCGTTTTGAGAACTTTCATAAAATATGGAACTGCTCTCTCACCTTGAAAAGATATAACTTCAGCTAATTTAGCATCTAAAGAAATTTGTATTCTGATAATAAGATTTTCCATCTTTTTTAACTTAATTTTCTGTTTAGCTTCAATTATTAATGTATGTTTTGTTCTATGAATTATGCTGAAGGATATTGGATTAGATGAAGAGTCAGGATTAATTGTTTCAAACAAATATTTACTTACAGAAAAATTATTTAGGATTTTCTTTAACCTTAAAAAGTTAGCTTCGCATAATGCTAACTGATGACTTGTTTTTGGAAGAGATTTGACCATTCTTAAATTTTATATTCTTTATTAAAAGGTGTATATCTCTCACATGCTTTGAGATATCTATTAATTTCAACTTCCTCTTTCTCACAAAATTCAATTATGGCATTTCTAAAATCATTTTCTTTTATGTAGTGGAAAGAGCTAGTCCTTTTTGGCTCAAATCCTCTTCTTATTTTATGTTCACCTTGAACACCAGGATCAAAGTATTTTATTTTTTCATTAATACAAAATTCTATACCTTGATAAAAACAGGTTTCAAAATGAAGTGAGTCAATGTTGAAGGAAGATCCCCAATGCCGTCCATATAAGGTGTCATTGCCAATGAAACACAATGATCCAGCTATTTTTTTATCATCATGCACTGCAAAAAAAATAACAGGCTTAAGGATTTTTTTGAATTTATGAATTTCTTTAAAGAAATCGATATTTAGATAGGGTCTTTGTAACCTTTCTTCATATGTATTTTTATAAAATTTAAAAAACTCTTCCCAGTCTTCTAGTGTTAAAGAATCACTTTCTTTTATTTGGAAAGTAATATTTAAGTCAGATATTTTTTTTCTTTCATTCTTAATATTTTTTCTTTGTCTTGATTTAAAAATATTTAGGTAGTCATTAAATGTCTCATATTCTTTATTTTTCCATATAAATTTATATCCAAAACGTTCTATAAGTTTATTTTCAAGAAATAATTCTTTTAAATCTACATCCGGGTAGAGGACATGCCAAGATTCAATATTTTTTTCTTCCATAAATTCAATTATTTTCTCAACATATTCATTTGCATCTGATTCGGTGATAATTTTTCTAGTCTCACATGGGGTAAATGGTATAGCAGTAAGCAATTTAGGATAATAATTTCTTCCCGCTCTGTTTAGTGCATATGACCATGAGTGATCAAAAACGAACTCCCCATGACTATTATTTTTTATATACATTGGCAGGAAACCACTTAAAACATTTTCATTTGATTTCACTAGATGTTTGGGAGTCCAGCCTAAGTCTCTTCCAACACACCCTGAATTTTCGAGTGCCTTTAAAAAAGAATATTGGATAAAAGGAGCATCATTCTTTCGTATTAATTTACTATACTGAGCTTCATCTATTGAATCAAAATTATCAACAAAATTTAAATTAGTACTCATTTAACCCAAGTAAATTATTTCAAATGTAAAACTAGCAAGAGCCACAATACCAACCCAATTATTAATTTTAAATGCTTCGATATATTTCTCTTCTTTGATAATTTTTGACTGATGAAAAAAAAGATACATGAGTATGAAAAAAAACAAGAAAAAAAGATATGAAAAACTATTAATTAATCCTACAGTTAAAAGACACATGTAAAAGAATATATGAAGTATTTTCGAATATATTATTGAATTATTGCCCCATAAAATTGCTGTAGAATTTACTCCTATCTGTTCGTCATCATTTTTATCTTCCATAGCGTAATAGGTATCAAAACTTATTATCCATGCAATTATTCCAGAATATAAAATCGCTAGTGACATAGAGAAGATATTCGATTCAAGTGAATAAGCAATAATTGAACCAGATCCAAATGTAATTCCAAGAATTAACTGTGGCGCAACAAAGAATCTTTTTGTAAGAGGGTACAAAATTATTAAAAAAGCAAAAAATATAGAGATCTTTACAGTAAGAGAATTTGTTTCAAATAAAAGCAACAATGACATAACGCTTAAGGTTAGGAAAAATAACCATGCTTCAATTAAAGAAATTGAACCCAATGCGAGAGGCCTGTTTAAAGTTCTTTTTACAAGCTTATCTATCTTATAGTCACTAATATCATTAATAACACAGCCACAAGATCGAACTAAGATAGAGCCAAAGACCACGATTAGAAAGTTTTTAAGCTCAAGCTCTGAATTTATTCCTGCTAACACATACCCTAATAAAGATGGCCAAAGCAAAAGATAAATACCTATCGGCTTATCAAGTCTTGCAATCTCTACAAAAGAGTAAATTTTATTTATCATTCTTTTATTAAAAAAATTTCCATGACTGAAAAGGGAAGGCTCTTAACTAAGTACTTTGTTTTTCTGCCCCAAAATATACTAATTTCATCTGAAAAAGTAGAATAAATAACTTCAATCTTATTAAATATATTTTTTTCAAATAAGATGTCTCCCAAAGGTTTGGTTCCTAGACTTCCTAGTTTAGAAAATCCATTTTCAATCGTATTAACTGGTATTAGTGATTTAGCATAAACCTTAGGAATTTTATTGCCTAATAAGATAACCTCTCTTACCCTTATGTCTCCAACTTCGTTATCTAAATATTTTTTATCCATTTCATCAACTTTATCAATTTCGTCATGTATTAAACTTAACTCGAAATCTTCATTTGCAGAAATCCTTTTTGTAATTGGACCATTTTCAGTTAGCCAAGACTTTACAGAGTCATTTTTGACTTTATTCAACATTTCTTTATAAGTTATCCAAGAAGATTTTTGTTCTAGCTTCATTAATTTAATGGTTAAATCTGATATTATAGCCTCCTTGTTATAAACGAAATAACTTAATTTTTAGCACTTTATGAAATATAAAAAATGGGAATGTATTGTCTGCGGACTTATATATGATGAAGAATTAGGTTGGCCTGATGATGGAATTGAGCCAGGAACTGCATGGGAAGATGTTCCCGAAGATTGGTTATGTCCAGAGTGTGGTGTCGGTAAAGAAGATTTTGATATGATAGAGATAACATGAGTCAATTAGACCCTCCAAAAAATCTAACAAGAAATGTTTTGGTGGGCATGTTCTCAGGTGTACTTTTAGCTTCTATCTTCTTTTATTTTCAAGATTCAATTTCTCAATCGGTTTTTCTAGGCATAGAAAAATATCTTTTTAACTTAGGCGGAGAAATTTTCAAGAACCTACTCTTGTTAATAGTAGTTCCTCTGGTTTTCTTTTCTCTAGTTTCTGGCATTTCTTCATTATCAAACATGGTTAAGCTTGGATCGATAGCCTCAAAAACAGTGCTGCTTTATTTATTAACTACTGCTTTTGCTGTTGTGATAGCAATATTTTTTGGATGGGTTTTTAATATTTCTGGATATGAAGGTGAAGTTACATCATTTAACGCACCCTCAGGCGAAGCCAATTTATATGATACTGTTTTAAAAGTTTTCCCCAATAATATTTTTGGAGCTTTTGTTGAAAATAATATGTTGGGAATTGTTTTCATAAGTATTTTGTTTGGCATCGCTCTAAATCTTACTGACAATCTTACTGATAATCTTTCTAAAAATTTTGAAAGGTTAAATATAGTTTTTATGAAGATAGTTTTAATCATCATGAGTTTTGCGCCTATTGGTGTTTTTTGTTTGATGGGTAGTTATGTAATGGATAAAGGGCTAAATATTTTTGGAGATTTAATTCAATACGTCTTGATACTAATTTTTGTTTTATTGTTTCATTTATTTTTCACATACTCATTAGTACTAAAAATATTTGCTAATTTAAATCCAATTATTTTCTTTAAAAAAATGAGAAATGTTGCTTTATTTGCGTTTACAACATCATCAAGTGCCGCAACTATTCCAGTTACTCTTAAAACGGTAACTGATGAACTTGGTGTTAAAAAGGACGTTTCCTCATTCGTAATTCCTGTTGGAGCCACGATAAACATGGATGGCACTGCAATTATGCAGGGCCTAGCAACTATGTTTATTGCAAGCACTGTTGGTGTAGATCTATCCATGATTGAATATATTCAAATAGTTCTTCTTGCAATGGTGGCTTCTATTGGAGCAGCTGCTGTCCCATCTGCTGGAACTATTACATTAGCTCTTATTTTGAGCTCATTAGGGCTTCCACTCGATGCAATTGGATTAATCTTGGCGGTTGATAGAATTCTCGACATGATAAGAACATCAGTAAATGTTTCTGGCGATGCAGCGGTGGCGTGCGTTGTCGCAAATTCAGAACAACTTTTAGACAAAAACATATTTAATAAATAGAGAAAAAACGTTTTTGTTTCGAATAATTTGCTAGAATGCCTTATTAAAAATAAGGGGTTTTATATGGATAATTTAATCATTCCACCAGCTCTTGGCATATTGGGTATGGTAATGGCATTTGTTGTTTATAAGCTTGTCATGAAATATCCTGATGGCGAAGATAACGTAAAAAAAATAGGCGATCAGATTCATGCTGGAGCTCTCGCTTTCATGAAAACAGAGTATAAATATTTATCCATATTTATTGCGGTAATAGTATTACTAGCATGGTATGCATTGGGACCTTATACTGCAATTTCTATTGTTGTTGGAGCAATATGCTCATCTGTTGCAGGTTTTATTGGTATGTATGCAGCTACTAAAGCAAATGTTAGAACTGCAACTGCAGCTCAAAAAGATGGTCCAGCAGCAGCTTTATCCGTTTCTTTTTATGGTGGTTCTATAATGGGTCTATGTGTTGCATCATTGGGTCTCATTGGTTTAGGTGGATTATATTATTTCTACATCCCAGCTGAAATTGATCCTCATAAGCTTGAGGGTTTTGCTATGGGAGCATCTGTTGTAGCACTTTTTTCCAGAGTAGGTGGAGGAATTTTTACAAAGAGTGCTGATGTTGGAGCTGATCTCGTTGGCAAGATTGAAGCTGGTATTCCTGAGGATGATCCAAGAAATCCAGGCGTTATTGCCGATAATGTTGGTGATAATGTTGGTGATGTTGCTGGAATGGGTTCGGATATATTTGAGTCATATTGTGGCTCTATGATTGCATCAATAGCAATAGCTTATACGCTTGGAAACCAAGATATGATGTTGCTTCCACTGGTTTTAGCTGCGACTGGTTTAATAGCTTCAATAATTGGAATATTTATAGTAAAGCTTCAGTCTGCAAAAGCACCTGCGAGTGCATTGAGATCTGGAACTCTTTTAGCGCCAGTAATATTTGTGGCTATGGCCTATTTCATAATTGATTCTTTTGACGGAGTAGTAATGAATGTATGGTGGTGTGTTATTGCTGGAGCTGTTGGCGGTGTATTGATTGGACTTATTACAGAATATTACACTGGTGGAGGCCCGGTAAAGAAAATTGCTGAATCAGGAGAAACTGGTTCTGCAACAGTAATGATTTCAGGTTTATCATTAGGAATGCAATCAGTTGTGATACCTATTGTTATTCTAGCCGGCATTATCCTTACTTCAACTCAACTATCGGGCATTTATGGTGTAGGGATTGCTGCTGTTGGTATGCTTGCTACTGTTGGAATAACTATGGCAATAGATGCATATGGACCGGTTGCTGACAATGCTGGCGGCATAGCTGAAATGTCAGGTATGGGTGAGGAAGTAAGAGAAATTACAGACTCTCTTGATGAATTAGGAAATACTACTGCTGCAATCGGAAAAGGTTTTGCAATTGGAGCTGCAGCGTTAGCTGCTTTAGCAATAATTTCAGCTTTTTCTGCTGTAGTAGGTGTAGCAAATCCTGAATTTTCATTAGCACTTACAGAACCAATTGTTTTAGTTGGAATGTTTATAGGAGTTTGTATACCGTTTTTAGTTTCTTCAATAACTATGACGGCTGTTGGTGATGCAGCATTTGAAATGATTAATGAGATCAGAAGACAATTTAAAGAAATTTCTGGCTTAATGGAAGGCACAGCTGAGCCTGACTCTGAAAAATGTGTTGAGATAGCAACCAAAGCAGCCTTAAAGAAAATGATGTTACCAGGAGTAATTGCAGTTTCTATGCCAGCTATTGTTGGTTTTGGTCTTGGTGCTCAAGCTTTAGGAGGCATGCTTGCTGGTGGGCTGTTAGGATGTGTATCTCTAGCACTTATGATGGCGAATGCCGGAGGTGCTTGGGATAATGCAAAAAAATATGTTGAGAAGGGTAACCTAGGTGGCAAAGGTTCTGATACTCACGCAGCAGCTGTAGTAGGTGATACCGTAGGTGATCCTTTTAAAGATACGTCAGGACCATCAATGAATATTTTAATAAATGTAATGGCTATAGTTAGCCTTGTAATTGCGCCATTATTAAGCATATAAATTTTTTAATGTAATAAAATCCAGGGTTGCCGCCCTGGATTTTTTTTGAGTTAATGTAAGTACCACATGAAAAAAAATGTTCTCATAATAGGCTTTGGCGATATTGCTAAAAGAATTAGTCATATTATCAATGATAATGAATATGTGTTGTACCCAATATCGAGGGGTAATCACAAATTAGATATTAAAAACTATATTAAATGGGACTGGTTATCAAAGGAAATCCCAAAATTAGATATAACTGAATATGATTCAATAATTTTTATACCAAAACCAAGCTCGTTTGACGAAGATGGATACAAAAAAGGTTTTATCAATTCCTCAGAAAATGTTTTTAGATTGACTAGTGAATTATCATATAAAAAATTTATAACCATCTCATCAACAAGAGTGTATGGAAATAATAAGTCCGGTATCTTTACGGAATCAGATCCTTTAAGCGAAGATGATTATAGGAGCAAAACTCTAGTTAACTATGAAAATAACCAAATAAAAAATTATGGCAAAAACCTAATAATTTTAAGATTTGCTGGTCTTTATCAAACAGTAACTGAGAGAAAGTTTGCAAATTACTTACACAGAAATAATGCTGCAAATATTATTAAATTCTTTATAGATAACGAATTTAATTCAGAAGAACATGAGATATTTAATTGTGCAGAAGATAGAAATGACGAACAGGGCAATATCTCAAATTCAAAATTGAAGATTTTAGGCTTTATTTTTGATGAATACGACTAGAACTCAACTCTTTTGCAAAATACAATATTTAAATGATTAGTAGCATGACTGGGTTCGGTTTGTCTGAATCATTTGATAAAACGTCCAATATCTCAATTGAAATTAGAGGTGTTAATCATAGATTTTTAGAACTATCAATAAAATCTAATAACTTGGGTAATGATTTAGAAGACTTCATTAGGGAAGCAATATCTAAAAATATAAATAGAGGCAAAATAGAGGTAAAGATAAACGCAAAATCATCCTCAAAAACAAAATATGATATTAATAAAAAACTACTTAGAATGCTTGAAAGTTCATTAAAAGAAGCACTTGGAAATAGAGTAGACTTAAATTTTTCAGATATAAAAGATGTGTCAGGAATTTTTAATATAGAAACGTCTCAATGTATTAATAAGAAACTAATCAAAAATAACTTTAACACTGCCTTAAAAGAATTTATTAATTCAAGATTTAAAGAAGGAAAAAAGATTGAAAATGTATTATCTAAAAAGACTAAGGGAATAGAAAAGATTGCTCGAAGTATTCAGAATATGGAGAAAAAAACTCTTAATAAAAGAATAAAAAATTATAAAAATAAAATAAAAAATCTTATAGAAGATTTTGACGAAACTAGATTAGATCAAGAGGTTGCTATGCTTGCTTTGAAACATGATATTTCAGAGGAATTGGATAGAATTTTTTTTCATACTAAAACAATAAATGAAGAGCTTACAAAAAAAACATCAAGTGGGAAAAAAATAGATTTTATATTGCAAGAGCTTTTTAGAGAGTCAAATACTCTAGCAGTAAAGATCGACGACTCAAAACTAAAAAATTATGCACTTGATATGAAGTTACTTATTGAAGAAATGAGAGAGCAAACTCAAAATGTTGAATGATTTAAAAAAAGGAGAGTTAATTGTCTTTGCAGCACCTTCAGGTGCCGGAAAGTCGTCTCTTATAAAAGAAATCATTACTAATAATGAGAACATAGAATTATCAGTATCTGCGACAACAAGATCACCAAGAGAGGGAGAAACTCATGGCAAAGATTATTTTTTTATAACTGATAATGAGTTTAATGATCTTAAGAAAAAAGACGCATTTATTGAGAGTGCTGATGTTCATGGATATCAATACGGAACTCTTAAAGCTTTTGTTGAAGAGAAGTTAGAGAATAATATCAGCGTTGTCTTAGATATTGACGTTCAAGGATTTATTCAAATTAGCAACTCAATTAAACAAGTTATTTCAATTTTTATTATCCCTCCATCATTAGACGAATTAAAAAAGAGATTAATTTTAAGAGGTCTCGATGCTGATGATGTTATTAATAGAAGAATGGAAAATGCAATAAAAGAATTAAAGCATGCTAAATATTTTGATTATATTGTTTTAAATGATGATTTTAATAGAGCTTTTAATAACATAACTTCTATTATATTTGATAAGAATTATGAATATAATGAAACTTATAATAAAAATATATTGAAAGATTTATTGGATTAATGGGGTGATTAGAATTAGAATACTCGTCCCAGGAGATTAATAAATGGCAAGAATTACAGTAGAAGATTGTTTGGAAAAAATTCCTAGTAGATTTGATCTAATACTTATGGCTTCAAAAAGGGCAAGACAGTTATCAACTACAAGTCGAGATCCTTTGGTTGAATGGGATAATGATAAGCCAACATTAGTAGCATTAAGAGAGATTGAAGAAGGGCTTCTTGATAGAGAAACTCTTGAAAAAACTCTTGAGGAAGATTTATTATTAGATGAATTCTCTGCTTCAAGCAATAAAGAAGACGAAAAAATAAGATAAATGACTATAGGGGGGTTATCTTGAGCGAACATGTGCTCCCAAACATATTATTTGAGAACTTCAACGAAGCAAACCTGTTAAGGTTACCAGCAAAATTTTATAAAAGCGCAAAACAATACCTTAAAAAAGACGAAATAAAAAAAATCCAGACAGCATATTCTTTAGCCTTCTATGCACATGATGGCCAAGATAGAATGGATGGATCAAAATATATTACTCATCCTCTTGCAGTTGCAACAATATTATTGGATTTAAAAATGGATCCGGATTCTATCTGTGCAGCTTTAATGCATGATGTATTAGAAGATTGTGATGTTACTAAAAAGAATTTGGAAGATTTATTTGGAAATGATGTTGCAAACATCGTAGATGGAGTTAGTAATCTTGGTAAGCTTGATATAACTAGTCGATCAGATAGAGATGCTAACAATCTTCAAAAAATGATGCTAGCAATGTCCAAAGACGTTAGAGTAATTCTCTTAAAAATTTGTGATCGTCTTCACAACATGCGAACTATAGAACATCTTCCAAGATCAAAACAAATAAAGAAGTCTAAAGAGACAATAGAATTATATGGACCATTAGCTTTAAGAATAGGTATGCAGGAAATTAGATCTGAGCTGGAGGATCTCGCATTTAAATGCATTCATCCACTTAGAGCGTCCATGCTAGAAAGTGCAATTAATAAATCAAGTGGCGGAAGAAAAAGAATAATTTCAAAAATAAGAAAGGAGCTTAAGCGTAAGCTCAAATCAAACGGAATTGAGCAAGTGGGAGTGAAAGGAAGAGAGAAAAATATTTATAGTATTTATAGAAAAATTAAATCTAAACATAAGCCATTTTCTGAAATATTAGATGTTTACGGATTCAGAATATTAGTTGATTCTATCGATGAGTGTTACAGATCTTTAGGTGTCATCCACAACTATTTCTCTCCGATAGAAAATAGATTCAAGGATTATATTGCTATCCCTAAAAGTAATGGCTATCAGGCTCTTCATACTAGTTTGTTAGCATTAGATGCTTTTCCTATTGAAGTTCAGATTCAAACAAGAAACATGGCAGAGATTGCAAACTTTGGTATTGCAGCGCATTGGCAGTACAAAACTGATGATAAAAAACAGGGATCAGAATTAAGAGCTTCAAGATGGCTATTGGGATTAGAAGATCTTCAAAAGAAAACTAATGATCCATCAGAATTTGCCCAATCAATTAAAACTGATCTCAGTTCTGATGAAGTTTTCTTATTCTCACCAAAGGGTGATATATACGCTTTAAGAAGGGGTTCAACTCCAATAGATTTTGCATATGAGGTACATTCTGATCTTGGAAATACAATTATTGGATGTAAGGTAAACAGAAGTGAAGTCCCTTTGAATATTGAATTAGAAACAGGACAAACTGTAGAAATTATTACATCAAAAAAAGAATCCTATATTGATCCTTCTTGGCTTAATTATGTAGTAACAAGTAAAGCAAGAAGCTATATTAGATCAAGACTACGAAAGCAGAAAGCATCAGATGCAAGAAAAGCTGGGAAAGTAATGCTTGAAACCGAATTGAAAAGAGCTGGAAAGAGTTTGAAGGAATATAGAGGCAACTCTCTTAAAAAAATATTGGATATTATAGGCGTTACTTCCCTAAACAAACTTTTAACTGAACTTGGTCTTGGCAAAAGAACGGGAAGCATAATTGCTGAAAGATTTTATTCTGGTTTACAAATTAGAGAAGGTATTAAAGAGCCTAACCCTGTTTTAATTCTTGATAATAAAATAGAGAGTGTCACAGTAAGATTTGCAAAATGTTGTTACCCAGTCTATGGAGATGATGTTGTTGCACACTCTGATACCGAAAGAGGTATGGTTATTCACAACCGACAATGCAAACAAGTAAAACCTTTCTTAAATAAGGATTCAAGATATATGCCTGCAATATGGGGAGAAAATAAAAAAGAACATCTTTATAAAGCTAAAATAGACGTAAGCACACAAGATAAAGTTGGTGTTTTATCTGACTTGGGCTCTGTATTCGCCAAGTCTGGAATCAATATTGGCTCAGTAAATACTAAAACCATTGACAAAAAGTTTTCAGGATTTGAGATACAAATTGAAGTTAAAAACAAAGAAGAACTAAAAAGTATTATGCAAAAGGTGAGATCACTAAAATTTACAACTAGCTGTAAAAGAAACATAAATGATAAATATTAAAATAAGATTATTTTTTTTATGTACAATTTCAATAATATCTATTTTAACTTTTTCAAAGGAGCCTAATCAGATGACAAAGGAAATAATCTCAACCGAAAATGCGCCACAAGCAATTGGTCCATATTCTCAAGCAGTAAAGGCAGGTAATTTGATATTTATCTCTGGACAGGTACCTCTTAATCCAAAAACAGGAGATTTGGTGACTGAATCAATAGAAGATCAAGCCAGACAAGTCTTAGACAATGTTAAAAGTATTTGCGAAGCTGCAGGACAAAGCCTTGATGATATTGTAAAGATTTCAATTTTTCTTACAGACTTGAATAATTTTGCAGTTGTCAACGATGTGATGAAAGAGTATTTTTCTGAACCATATCCAGCAAGAGCCACTGTAGAGGTTTCGGGTCTTCCACTTGGCGTAAATGTTGAAATAGAGGCAATAGTATTAATCAATGGCTAATAATCTTTTATCAATAAATGATCTTTTAAAAAAAGACATTTTGGAGTTGATAGAATTCTCAAATAATTTCATTGATGATGAAGGTAACTTTAGAAAAGAAAATCTTTTTCCAGACAAAATAGTTGCAAACGTTTTTTGTGAGCCTAGCACGCGAACGAAGTCATCTTTCGCAATTGCTGCAAACAATTTAGGATGCTCAGTTATAGATTTTGATATTGAAAATTCCTCAGTTCAAAAGGGAGAATCTATTTTTGAAACTGTAGATGCCCTCAATCTTATGGGTGTAGATTTATGTGTGTTAAGACATCCTGAATCTGTAATTAGAGAATTAGCTGAATGTCTGCCGAAAATGGTTTTCATAAACGCAGGAGAAGGATCAATTTCACATCCAACACAAGCACTTTTAGACATAAAGACAATTATCGATCATAAAGAAAATTTAGATGGGCTGAATATAGTTATCGTTGGAGATCTTGATCATTCACGAGTTACTTCCTCTTTTGTTGAAGGCATATCTAATTTTGATTTAGGATCACTAATATTTTGTGGTCATCCTGAAATGTGTACAAAGTATCAAAATCCTAAGATTGGTAAGTATGAATCTCATTTAGAGACAGCCCTTGAAAATGCAGATGTTGTGATGGCTTTGAGAATTCAGTTCGAAAGATTTGAAAAAGAGCTTAATTTAGATCTTGAAACATATAAATCAGAATATCAATTGTCTTCTGAAAAGCTTGAATCTGCAAAAGGTGACGCAATAATAATGCATCCAGGACCGGTTAATTATGTTGAGATAACAGAAGCTGTTTATGACTCAGAAAATTCTGTAATTAGGCAACAGGTGGCAAATGGCGTTGCTATAAGAATGGCTGTATTATCAAGATTTTTGGGCAGCTAAAGAATTCTTTACTGTTTCAACTATAGCAATCGTATTTTGATCAATCTCAATATTTACAAAAGAACCTTTTTTTAAGTCACTAAGGTTGGTAATTTTTAGAGTTTCAGGTATTAAATGTACATAAAAAGAGTCATTATTAACTTTACCAAGAGTTAAGCTGCATCCATTTACACCTATATAGCCTTTTTCAAAAATATATTGCTTATATTTCTTTGGGAATTTAATTTGAATATCTTTATTAGTGTTTTTCGTTATTATCTTTTCAATTTTTCCAGCAAAATGGACATGCCCCGACATTAGATGACCACCTATTTCTGTTGATGCTGTAATTGATCTCTCTAAATTTACTAAAGAACCTTTTCTAGCTTTACCAATATTTGTTTTTGATAATGTCTCATTGATAACATCAAACTTCAGGTTTTTTTTACCATTATCTAAAGAGGTTAAGCAGATTCCATTTACAGAGACACTAGCTCCTTTTTTTAAATTTTTATTAAAATTTTTAGGAGCTGATATTTCCAAAGTAATATGATTCTTCTTTGAAATTATTTTGGATATTTTTCCTGCACCTTGAACAATTCCCGAAAACATTTATGCCCCCCAGGCCTCTCTATAATTATTTAAGCCTTCAAGATGTTCTGTAAGCTCAGATTCATTGCTGACATATGCAATCAGAGAGTCAAGATTTACAATTGATATAACGTTCATATTGAATTCATTTTCTAATTCTTTACTGGCTGATTCATTAGAAACTCCTTTCTCCTGTCTATCAAGACCAACAACAAAACTGGAAGGAGTCGCATTATGATTAATTATTGAATTAATTGATTCTCTTCCAGCGGTTCCAGCCGATAAAACATCATCAATAATTAACACGTTCCCACTTGGATTCGCACCTATAATATTTCCACCCTCTCCATGTTCTTTTACCTCTTTTCTATTGAAGCTAACAGGATAATTTTTACCTTGTTCACTGAAAACTGTAGCAACAATAGAACCAAGAAAAATACCCTTATAGGCGGGACCATATATGCAATCAAACTCAATATTGTTATCAATTATTACTTCAATATAAGATTGTGCTAACTGGAATAAATTAGAGCCTTTAAGCATATTTGCTGCATTAAAAAAATATGGGCTTTGTCGACCTGATTTAAGTGTAAACTCTCCAAATTGTAGTGCTTGAGATTCTATTGCTAAATTTAAAAATGACTTTTGATAATCTTTCACTTATTCAATACAAGCTTTTTGTTTTTTAATAATATCAGCTATTGCTTGGCTGCCCATAACAAGCATATCATCAAGTTCCTTTTTTGAAAAAGGAGCATCTTCTGCGGTACCTTGAATTTCAATTAATTCGTCCTTATCATTCATAACAATATTTAAATCAGTATCTGCAGTGCTATCTTCATCATAGTCAAGATCAAGCAGAACTTGATTTTCTTTAATACCCATTGATACTGCTGCAACAAACGATTTAATAGCACGCTGATCATCGTGATGATTTTTAATAGCTAAAAAAAGTGCTAAGCAACCACCTGTAATTGATGCTGTTCTTGTACCACCATCAGCTTGTATAACATCACAATCAACATTTATAGTTTTTCCTTTAAGATATTTAAGATTAACTGCCTGCCTTAATGATCTTCCAATGAGTCTCTGAATTTCTTGTGTTCTGCCACTTTGTTTGCCTCTTGCAGCCTCTCTGCTCATTCTTTCATTAGTAGACCTTGGAAGCATTCCATACTCACCAGTCACCCAACCTTCATCTGAATTTTTCATCCATCTAGGAACATTATTTTCTATTGATGCATTACAAATGACTTTTGTATTACCAAATGAAATTAATACAGAACCTTCGGCATGAATATTTATATTTGGTTCAATAGTAATATCTCTTAGTTGATTATTACTTCGATCTTGATTTCTTTTCATGTTTTTGAAAAATATTACTAAGCAAGCTGATCTTTTACTATTTTGCTAACAAGCCCCATATCTGCTGAGCCAGCTAAAGCTAATTTTAAAACTCCCATTACCTTACCAATATCCTGCATAGACTCGGCACCGGTTTCTTCGATGGCACTTTTTACTTTTTCAGTAATATCTTCTTCACTTAACTGCTCTGGTTTATATTTTGAAAGAATTTCAACTTCTTGTTGTTCTTTATCAGCTAAATCCTCTCTGCCGCCTTCTTTAAATTGAGAAATGGAGTCATTTCTCTGTTTAATCATTTTATTGATGATCTGTAATACCTTTGCATCATCAACTTCTTCTTTGTTATCTATTTCGAATCTTTGGACTTCTGATAAAAACATTCTGATGGTGCCTCTAACCAAATCATTTTTATCAAGCATAGCTTGTTTTAGGTCGTTTTTAATATCTGATAAAAGCGCCAAAACTATCTAGATCTTTGTCTTGGGAATGAAAACTTTCTATTAGATTTCTTTGCTCTTTTGACAGCTGCTGCCATTAGACGTTTTCTTTTCTCAGTTGGCTTTTCGTAAAATTCTCTTGCTCTTATTTCAGGAACAATTGCTGCTTTTTCACAAGCACGCTTGAATTTCCTCAAACCAATATCAAAATGTTCTGTATCTTTTAATATAATTGAAGGCATAATGTGTCGCGTAGTTTAGGCTTTTATTAACAATTTTGCAAAACTTTTTATGAAAACTTTAGGAATAGAAACATCCTGTGATGAAACAGCAATAGCTATTTATGATTCTAAAGACGGAATTATTGGAGAGTCTGTTCATAGTCAGATGGACATGCATGCCGAATATGGGGGAGTGGTACCTGAATTAGCCTCAAGAGACCACTGTTTAAAAATTGTGGATGTGTTTGAAGACGCTTTAGGAAACCTTTCTCTTGATAGTATTGATCAGATTGCTTATACGTCTGGACCAGGTTTGCTGGGAGCTCTCTTAATTGGAGAAAGTTTTGCTAAAGGACTTTCAACAGCTCTCAATATTCCCTTGATACCAATAAACCATTTAGAGGGACATTTGATGTCACCAATGATGGAATTCCCTGAGATAAAAATGCCTTTTATATGTTTGCTTGTCTCTGGTGGCCACAGCATGATTGTTGATGTTAAAGATAAAGGACAATATGAAATTATTGGCCAATCTCAAGACGATGCAGTTGGAGAAGCTTTTGATAAAGTAGCTAAGTTGCTAGATTTACCTTATCCAGGCGGACCTTATATTGAGAGACTGGCACTTGAAGGAAGATCGGATGCATTTGATTTCCCAAGACCTATGATTAATAGTGATGATTTAAATATGAGCCTGAGCGGACTAAAAACGTCAGTTTTATATACTGTTCAAAAAATATCTAATATGACTCAAGAGATAAAATCAGATATTGCTGCATCATTTCAACAAGCAATTTCAGATGTTTTGGTCGCAAAGATTAAGAAATCTATTGAGACGACTGGAAGAAAGGAAGTTATTATAGCCGGAGGTGTTGCTGCAAATAAGTTTTTGAGAAGTGAGTTTAAAAAGCTCGAAGAATCACATAACATAAAAGTGTATTTTCCCGATTTGAAATATTGTGGCGATAATGCTGCAATGATTGCATTTGTAGGATCTATGATGAAGCCATCAATTGAAAATGAAAGATCTTCAAGCGCAAGAGCGCGTTGGCCGTTAGATGAGTTGAAAGCATGAAAGATATAATTTACATAAAAGATTTAAGAGTAAAAACAATCATTGGTATCTTTGACTGGGAAAGAAAAGTTAAACAAGAAGTCAGCATTGACATGGAATTTCCTTTTGATTGTAAAAGAGCTGCAAAGACTGATTCAATTGAGGATACTGTTGATTACAAAACCATTTGCAAAGGAGTAATAAAGTTCGTTGAGGAATCTTCCTTTCAATTACAAGAATCACTTGCTGAGGGAATCGCGTCGCTAGTAAAAGATACATTCGGAGTTGAATCGATCAAATTACGTGTATCTAAGCCTGGAGCACTTCGAGGTGCTAAAGATGTTGGACTCATCATTCATAGATAATGAAATATTTCTTATCCCTAGGCAGTAATATTCATGCCGAGAAAAATTTAGAATTTGCTTTTAAAGAACTAAAAAAAATACTTTCAAACATTCAATCTTCATCAATTCATCAAACAAAAGCTGAAGGCTTTGAAGGTGATGATTTTCTAAACTCAGTGGTTTGTGGAAATTCTGAACTAGATTTTAAAGACCTTAATAAAAAGCTAAAGTTAATTGAAGACAATGCCGGAAGAAATAGAAATGCTCCAAAATTTAGTGCCAGAACTCTTGATATAGATATAGTTCTTCAAATAGATGAAAATGATGATATATTATTTGAAAGTGACGAAATTCAGAAATATGAGTTCGTATCCGTACCTTTAAAAGAACTAATTTAATGAAAACAAAAAGATTTGTAAGAAATTTTCATAGGTATTTAAGTATATTTGTTTCAATACAGTTATTGCTGTGGACAATATCTGGAATTTATTTTGCTTACAATAAAATTGAATTGGTAAGGGGAGAGCAATACCGTCTGCCCAAAGATATAGAATATCGAATATTCGACAGGCTTGGCACTTCTGTAATCGAAACTATCGAGAAGGGTAAAAAGACTTATCAAAGTTATCCAGAAGGTAAAGTTGTAGAACCTCTTACAAAGGAAGAGGCCATAAAAATAACTGCTCAAAAAACCACTTTAAATCCAATGGAGGTAAGTTTAGTATCAGAACTATATCCCGGTTCAGAATACAGAGGAGATTTACCTGTATACAAAGTTACAACAGATACTAAAGACGGTATTAATGTCTATGTTGGATATATGACGGGCGATATAGGATCAATAAGATCAGACTCATGGAGAATATGGGATTTTTTGTGGTCATTACACATTATGGATTATCGTGAACGAGATAATATAAATAATATCTTGCTACAAATTTTATCAGTGCTTGCTCTAGTGACTTCAGTTTCAGGCATTACGCTTTTCTTTGTTAAAAGATAAAAAAATTATTTAAGAAAATTTTCTTCAATTGTTGACCACGCTGCCTCAGAGAGAGGAAAGACCATATTGCCTCTTTCCTCAGCATGTTTTGATGCCGCAGTTCCGTCTCTCACCCTTCCTAATATACCTTGTAAAATTCCAGCAATCTTAAACATGTTAAAAGCCATATAAAATTCCCAATTATTTGATAAATCTTTACCAGAATTCTCACAATACATTTCCATATATTCCCTTTCAGAGGGTATACCAAGTTCTTTTAGTTTAGTTTGGTCCCAAAAGGCTTCTTGAGTTCGCCATGAAAGACAGTGATAACTAAAGTCTGCAATTGGATGACCTAGAGTTGACAATTCCCAGTCTAAAATACCAATTACTTCATTATTTTTTAATATCATATTATCTAATCTGTAATCACCATGAACGATAGTTGTCTCGTCATCATCAGGTATATTTTTTGGTAACCAATCAATAAGATTATTCATAGCTTCGATATTGTCTGTTTCTGAAGCTCTATATTGCTTAGACCATCTTGATACTTGTCTAGCAACATAGTTGCCAGGTTTACCATAATCTTCAAGACCAATTTTTTTATAATCAACACTATGAAGTTTTGCTAAAGTTTTATTCTTATTCTTGTATATTTGTGTTCTATCTCTATTTGTCATTGTGGGAATCATTGGATCCCAAAAAAGATCACCATCAAGAAAATCCATTATAAAGAAAGCAGTGCCAGCAACATCATCATCTTCACAAAGTCCATAAGTTTTTGGAACTGGTACGCCAGTCTCATATAAAGCAGTGATAACTTTGTATTCTCTATCTACAGCATGCGCAGATGGCAGAAGTTTTCCTGGTGGCTTTCTTCTAAGTACCAGATTTTTTGATTCTGTAATAATTTTATAAGTAGGATTTGATTGTCCTCCCTTGAATTGTTCTATTGCTTTTATATTTCCTGCATTAGGAACATACTCATCAATCCAGGGCTGTAAATTTGCAGAGTCAATTTTTAATCTTTCATCAACATCCTTAGTACCAGAGAATTTTGCATCATCTAGAGGCTTCATTAAAGCGACCTACCTCCATCAACTTTTATAATTT
>SHBF01000011.1 GCA_004212975.1 SAR86 cluster bacterium | reverse complement strand
CTCACAAGCGCAAAGGCTCTTTTAGAGCAAGTTGATGAATCCATAAACTATAAAGAATTAATATATAAACCAACAACGATATTGGGATATGCTGCAAATAATGGTGTCATTGGGTCAGTTTTAGGTCTTGTATTAACAGGGTGTTTGTTTGCAGTTCAAGGATTTGTATCAACTGGAATTGAGTATGATCCAAATGGTTGGTTTAATTTTTAGAAAAATACTATAAAATAGGCATTTTTAATATTATTGGAATAAAAAATGAGCAAAAAAGTATCAAAAGATGAAGCTTTAAAAGCTGTAAAAACCATTACTGATGAAATTTCTAAAAGTTCTCTTGAGCAAGAGGCGCTTGAAGCAGTAAAAACATTAATTCTTTGGGCTGGTGACGATCCTGAAAGAGAGGGCCTTGTTGATACACCCAAAAGAGTTGTTAAAGCGTATAAAGAATTTTTCTCTGGTTACGAGGAAGATCCTGAAGAAATTTTGAGTAGAACTTTTGAAGAAGTTGAAGGCTATGACGATGCAGTAATTGTTAGAAACATAAGAGTTGAGTCACATTGCGAACATCATATGGTACCAATTGTTGGAGTTGCTCACATCGGATATATTCCTAGAAAAAGGGTTGTTGGAATTAGTAAGTTAGCTAGATTAGTAGATCTATTTGGAAAAAGACTTCAGACCCAGGAAACTATGACTGCACAGATTGCAGATACTATTGATAAAGTTCTTCAGCCTAAAGGTGTTGCAGTAGTAATAGATGCCAACCACCAATGCATGAGCACAAGAGGTGTTCATAAAACTGAGTCGAGCACAATTACTTCTAGGATGTTAGGTACTTTTAGATCAGATAATAAAGCTAGAGAAGAATTTATAAGTCTTATTCATTCACCTAAAAAGTACTAAATGACAAGATCTCTGGATTCTTCCAGTATCAAGCCAAAAGTTTCTATTATTCTCGCTTCTGGTTCAGAAAGTAGAAAGCTGATGCTTGAAGAAGCTGGTATTGTTTTTGATGTCATAATCTCACCAACTGACGAAGATCTTGTTAAGAATAAAATATCATCTCTTCCATATAGCGAGCAGGTTGTTCATCTTGCTAAAGCAAAAGCAGAGCCGGTAAGCAAGCAGAATCCTGACTCTATTGTAATTGGTGGAGATCAAATGTGTGCTCTAGACAATACTCTTCTTCACAAACCTGGATCAAAAGATAAAGCCATAGAAAGTTTAAAACTTTTAGCCAATCAAAAACATCTTCAACACAGCGGAGTATGTATATATAAAAATAATGAATGCTTATGGGAGTATTCAGAAACAGTTGAATTAAAGATGCATGATTTAACTGAAAAAGAAATTATTAATTATGTTGATATTGAGAATCCAATTAATGCTGCAGGAGCATACAAATTTGAATCATTAGGATGTAATCTTTTTTCTTATGTAAATGGTTCATCACATACCGTAAGAGGAATGCCATTATTGCCTTTGTTAAATGCATTAAGAGATTTAAAGATAATTGATTTAGAATAAATTATGAGCAGTGAACAACCATTTCAATTGTTTAATACTTTAAGCGGGAACAAAGAAAGATTAGAGGCAATTGATCCAAAACATTTAAAAATTTATGCATGCGGACCAACCGTATATAACTATGCACATATTGGTAATGCTAGGATGGCTGTTGTCTTTGATACTTTAGTTAGAACTCTTAGAGTAATTTATCCAAAGGTCACATACGTTTCCAACATTACTGATATCGACGACAAGATAATAGAAGCTGCTATGGAACAAAACGTTGAGATAACATCTATCACTGAAAAATACACAAAGATTTATAACGATGATATGTTAAAACTCAATGTTTTAGCTCCGGATATTCAACCAAAAGCTACTGAGTACATACCAGAAATGATTGAACTCATAGTTGAGCTAATTAAAAAGGATTTTGCTTATGAAAAAGAAGGACATGTGCTTTTTCACGTGCCAACATATCAAAATTATGGAAAGCTTTCTAAAAGAAATAGGGATGAGCAAATCGCTGGAAGTCGTGTAGAGGTTGCGCCTTTTAAGAAAGATCCTGCTGACTTCGTATTATGGAAACCTAGTACTGATGAGCAGCCTGGTTGGGAATCGCCTTGGGGAATTGGAAGACCTGGTTGGCACACTGAGTGCTCTGCAATGTCTAAAAAAACTTTGGGACTTCCATTTGATATCCACGGAGGGGGACGAGATCTGATCTTTCCTCATCATGAAAATGAAATTGCTCAAAGTTGTTGTACATCGGCCAGTATTGATGAGCCTGATTCTTATGCAAAGTATTGGATGCATAATGGTTTTGTAACAATTAATGGTGAAAAAATGGCTAAATCTTTGGGAAATATAATTTTAGTAAAGGATTTAGCTGAAAATTATCACGGTGAAGTAATAAGACTTGCTTTATTGTCCTCACATTATAGACAAGGACTAGATTGGAATGAAAAAGTTATTCACCAAGCAAATAAATTAATTAATAAGTTATATGAAATTAAAGATGACTTAAATGACGTAACTATTTCTGATATAAACGAAAATAATTTAGATGCTATATCAATTCTAATGGATGATCTGAATACTCCTGGATTAATAACCGAGTTAAATAATATTGTAAAAGAATACAATTCCTCTAATAGTGAAAAAGAGAATATAAAAAGCAGACTTAGTTTAATTAGTTCAGTCTTAGGAATTTTAGAAGATGAAACTTTTAATGAGATTTCTGAAGAATTCAAAAATAAAATTAATGATATGGTTTTAAAAAGATCGGAAGCAAAAAATAATAAAGATTTTGAGACAGCTGATGCCATCAGATATAAATTACTTGAGCTGGGAGTTGAAATAAATGATTCTAGTGATGGGACTGAGTGGAAACTCAAATCATGACAAATCAAACCAAATTTAACTTACCTGAAGTTTATTCTACTTTGGAAGAAACGCTTGAAAGTGCAGAAAAGATCTTAACAGCTGCAGTTGATGATGCCAAAACATTATTCCATACTCCTGTTGTTTCCTCTCTTTATGATAATCAAATAACATCAAGAGTCATGGTGCTTAGAGAATTTTGTCTTCAAGATCGTAAAATGAGGTTTCATACCGATCATCGCGCTGCGAAAATAGATCATTTCAATGAAATATCAACTGCTTCGGTTATAGGTTATGACCCCGAGTTAAAAATACAAATTAAATTACAGGGAAATATATCTGCTCACTATAATGATGAGATAACTAGATCGGCCTGGGATCAATCCACATCAAGATCAAAAAAATGCTATTCAGTGAAAGGAGGATCCTCAAAAGAAATTGAAAATCCTGAAGATTTCGATATTAAAGATTTTGAAGTTGAGGAGGGCTATAAAAATTTTTCAGTTTTAGTATTTAATTTTTATTCACTTGAATTTTTATATCTAAAAAGTTCTGGACATAGAAGAGCTGTTCATAAATGGGATGATAAATATCAATCAACATGGTTGGTACCATAATCTTGGTGCCCTCTGCAGGAATCGAACCTGCAACTAATCCTTAGGAGGGATTCGTTATATCCATTTAACTAAGAAGGCATTAGAATATTTTTATTTTAAAATCATGATTAACTTTATAAAAGCAAATAAATTTTTTTTAGGCTGCTTAACCATAATTTTTCTATCAAGTTTTGTCGCATCTCTTGTTCAATCCAGTTTTACAAAGGTTGAGATAGGTTTAAAAGAACTTAAAACTGATAATGGCCAATCTTTAATTTATGATTTGTACAAACCAAAGATAGCTAATAAAGATAACAAAGTTCCTTTTGTAATAGTGGTGCCCGGCTTTCAAAGATCAAAAGAGGCTTTATCAAATATAGCTATAGAGTTATCTAGAAGAGGTATGGCTGTTGCTTTGATTGATCCATATGCCCAAGGTATGTCTTCTTCATCCGTGAGCAGAATAGCTGCAACAACACAAGGATACGGAATGTTTGCTCTTGTTGATCATGCTTACGATGGAAATTTTTCTTTTGTTGATACTGAGAAAATAGCCTCAACAGGTCATTCAATGGGAGGAAATGCTGCTATTAGGGGCGCCGATTATTTCGGGAAACAAGCTATTAAAGAAAACAGGGAAAGTAAATTACATTCTGTATATGTTTCAGGATATGTATTGACCTTAAGAGATGAAATTTTAAAAGATTCAAAATCAAATATGGGCATTAGCTATGCTCTATATGATGAAGGAGCTTTTAGAAATGAATTGACGGGTTGGGATGCTGGAAACATGGAAATTGCACCAGAATCCTTAAGGACAATTAATAATGTTTTAACTGATAAAAATAAAATAGAAAAAGTAGAACTTGGAAAGTATTATGGAGACAAAAATGACAGAAGTTTGAGAGTAGTTTTTAATGAAAAGCTTCTACATCCTTTTCAACCATATAACAAAGAGGCAACTGAAAACCAATTGGATTATTTTGATACTGTATTGGGTTTCCCAAATAAAATTAACTCATCAAATCAAATTTGGCAGTATAAAGAACTTTTCACTTTGATAAATATGATTGTTTCTTTATTGATGCTAATTCCTTTGACAAGGCTATTTCTTAAATTTAAATTTTTCAGTTCAATAGTAAAAGCTGTTCCAGACCCTTTGCCAAGACAATCCGCTAAAGGTAAAACTGTTTTTTGGATTATTTTCTTTATAAGCGCAACTATTGCATGCGTTTCATTTATACCTATGGTGGATTTAGCAAAAATTTTATTTGTTGACGCCGCGAATAGAGAGCTTACCTGGTTTTTTCCACAAAGAATGAATAATTCTGTAATGTTATGGGCAGCACTTAACGGTACTATAGGCCTAATTATTTTTATATTATCTTATTATTTTTTTGGTCGTCATCATGGAACACAAAAAGAGTCATGGGGGTTAAATATTTCTTGGTATGATTTTGGCAAAACTATTCTAGTTGGACTATTAGTTTTTATTTCATATTACTTAATATTATTTTTCATTTATTATCTTTTTCATATCGACTATAGATTTTGGTTTATGGGAGTAAGAGTATTTCAGCCAGAGATGATACTTGTTTTACTAATGTACTTCCCTTTGTTTTTTATTTTCTTTTTTTCTAATTCTCTAAGAATAAATGGATCAATGAGATTTCAAGGTCAAGCTGAGTGGAATTCAAGACTTATTGGAGGTTTTGCAAATTCTCTAGGTTTAATCTTTATTATTATTATTCAATATTCTTTTTTTGCAGCAACAGGGACAGTTTATTGGAGCTCTAATTCAACAGATTGGCTTAGTGTTAATCTCTTATTCGGCATTGTACCAATGATGTTTATTCTTCCTTACTTTAATAGAATCTTTTTTGAAATGACTGGAAGAGTCTACCTCGGACCAATTATTACTTGTTTAATATTTATAATGATTTTATCTACCAATACTGTTGTATATTTGCCGATATAAAAAATTGTTTAACCAATCTATAATATAAATATGAAAATAACTTTGCCAGATAATAGTTCGAGAGAATTGCCTGAGGGATCTTCAGGCTATGATCTTGCAAAAGATATTGGGCCTGGTCTTGCTAAATCCGCTATTGCTGTAACTATTGATGGTGTTCAAAAAGATCTATATGACGTCATAGATTCTGATGCATCTGTTTCAATAATTACAATTGATAGCGATGAAGGTGTTGAAATTATGCGCCACACTCTTACTGCTCAGGTATTAGCAAGGGCGATTAAAAATCTTTACCCAGAATCAAAATTAGCTATAGGTCCTACAGTTCAAGATGGTTTTTATTATGATGTTGAATCCGATGAGTCTATATCTTCTGATGATCTAAGTAAGATTGAAGAAGAAATGAAAAAAATCATTAAAACCAAATCAGCAATTACTAAAAAATTAGTTTCAAAAAAAGATGCTTTAAAGATATTTAAATCAAACAAAGAACCATATAAAGAAATTATTATTAATGAGTCAGATCAAGATGATGATTTTCAACTTTATTATCAGGATGACGAGGAGTTTGTTGATTTATGTAGAGGTCCGCATCTACCAAATTTAGGATTTATTGGTTCATTTAAATTAACAAAAGTATCTGGCGCATATTGGAAGGGTGATTCAAAGAACTCAATGCTAACAAGAATTTATGGGACAGCATTTAGTAATGACAAAGATTTACAAAATCATTTAGATAACATAGAGGAGGCGTTAAAAAGAGATCATAGAAAACTTGGGAAAGAGATGGATTTGTTTCACTTTCAAGATGAAGCTCCAGGGATGGTTTTTTGGCATCCTAATGGCTGGACTGTTTATAGAAAGCTACGAAATTTTGTTAGAGATAGACTAAAAGAAAATAATTATATTGAAGTCAATACCCCTCAAGTGATAGATAGAAAATTATGGGAAGCTTCTGGTCATTGGGACAAATATAGAGAAAATATGTTTATTACAGAGATCGATGAAGAGCATGCTAACGAAAAAAGAATTAATGCTCTAAAGCCAATGAACTGTCCAGGTCATGTTCAAATATACAATCAAGGCATAAAATCCTATAAAGACTTGCCATTAAAGTATGCAGAATTTGGTTTATGTCATAGATATGAGCCTTCTGGAACTATGCATGGTTTGATGAGGGTTAGGGCCTTTACTCAAGATGATGGGCATATTTTTTGTACTGAGAACCAAATAGAATCAGAAACAGGCTTGTTCATTGAATTTCTTTCAAGCATATATGCTGATTTAGGATTTAAAAATTTCGATATTAAATTATCTACCAGACCAGAGATGAGAGTTGGCTCAGATGAGACATGGGATAAAGCTGAACAGGCACTTGAAGCAGCAATTAAAAATTTAGGATATTCATACAGAATTGATGAAGGTGATGGTGCATTTTATGGACCAAAACTAGATTTTGTTCTCACCGATGCAATAGGAAGAGAATGGCAATGTGGTACTTTTCAATTAGATTTCAACCTAGCCGAAAGGCTTGATGCCAGTTATGTTGGAGAAGATGGAAAAAAACATATACCAGTTATGATACATAGGGCTGTTTTAGGGTCATTTGAGAGATTCATTGGTATCTTAATTGAAAATTATGCTGGAAAGCTTCCTTTTTGGTTATCTCCTCAACAAGTTGTTGTGGCATCAATTATTTCTGATGTAAATGATTATTCATTAGGAATCGTGGAATCTCTTAAAAAAGAGGGCATTCTGGCAGAAGCTGACCTCAGGAATGAAAAGATTAGTTATAAAATTAGGGAGCATAGTGATAGAAAAGTTCCAATTATTTTAGCAATTGGAAATAATGAAAAAAAAGATAAAACTGTTTCTATTAGAAGAATTGGAAGTACTGATACTGAGGTTGTTGATCTAAAAGATGCTATAAAAGAAATTGCCAAAGAAAATTTAGCTCTTAATTAATGTTGGCAAGAATTTTTATACTTCCAATTAGATTTTATAGGTATTTTATATCACCTATGTTTCCTCCGTCATGTCGATTTCACCCTACGTGTTCTGCATATGCAATAGAGGTTATTCTTAAGTATGGAATATTTAAAGGCACTTATTTGGCATTGGTAAGAATTAGTAAGTGCCATCCGTGGAATTAACAAAATAGATATTCTGTATTTTTATTTATAACTAACTTTTATATATATTTTCATTACTTATATGCAGTGATATAGTAAATCTTATACAAGTTAACCAAAATGGGGGGGAATAAACTATGTATAAATTTTCTAAACAAGCATTAAATATTTCAATATGCTTATCAATGATTTTTTCTGTATTCTTGAATTCTCAAGAAGTTGAAGAGGTTGTTGTTACAGCTACTAAACAAGAAAAATCAGTTCAGGATGTTCCAGTTTCTATCGAAGCTTTTACTGCTGAAGATATTGATAAAAATTTGATTGAAGATTTCAGTGACTTAGCTGAAGTTGTTCCAGGGTTAATAGTTGATAAAGCTATCAGTACCGGCGCTTCATATTCTATGAGAGGTGTTGGCTCTTATGGTGTTGGTGCAGCTGTTGTTGCATCTTTGGTTACATCATTTAATGGTCACTCTGTATATGCATCAGCATTAACAGATGTAGGGTTTCATGATCTTGAAAGGATTGAGGTTTTAAAAGGACCGCAAGGTACATTATCTGGAAGAAATGCTGTTCAAGGCTTGGTTAACTTGGTTACTGCAAGACCAACAGGTGAGCTTGAAGGAAAGGCTGAACTAACTATGGGTAACTTTAATTCTGAAAGATTAAATATGGTATTAAATGTGCCTATCAATGAAAGAGTTGGCATGAGATTAGCAACTGCAACTTTTAAAAGAGATGGAGTTATAGATAATATTCATACTGGAAATGACATTGATGATAGAGACAATGTTGCAGGCAGACTTTCAATTGATTTTGATATTAGTGAAAAAACTCAAATGGAGTTGACATATGATTATCAAAAAGGTGACGATAAAAGACAAAATATTGGAATCAACTATTGTCAAATAGATCCTTTGTTTGGCTGTTCACCATTTACAAAAGGTGTAATTGGACAACCATCTCATCCAAATGGTAGTACATCAGGTTTCTTTAACTTTGCTGCAGCCCTTAATGCTGATCCAACTGCAAACTCTTATGAAGGAGTAACCATTCTTAATTCTATGGATAGAGTTAATCTCAATAGAGACCCAGACTTTCTTCAAACACATGAGGTATCTCAAGTTCAAATTAATCACGAGATTAATGATGAATATGCTTTAATTGTTAAAGGCACATATGTTGTAAGGTCCTACAACCATTTGGCTGATAATGACTATACAGTTGGAGTTCAACCATTCCCAGGACTTTTCCCTGCAGGACACCCTGCATCATCTATTCCAATGCAATGGGAAGGCTGTTGGGGTGGATTCCATAACAACTTCTGTGAAGTAACAACTGCTGATAGAACATATGAGTTTGCCTATGATGAGAGTGAAACAAAACAAGGTGAGATTACTCTAATTTCTAGCTTAGACGGACCACTAAACTTTCAAGTTGGATATTACTACTATGATAATACTCAAAGAAATATTTATCAGGTTCAAACTGCAGCTTGGAACTTAATAAGAGATGGTGGAGCTCACCCATATAACTTACCTCTATTTGGTGGTGCATTAACTGGCTCTGGTTCTACTGATTTTCATATTCCATGGGCTTTATCAGGATTTAGTGCAGCAGCATTACCTGCATTATTAACTGGATATACAACACCAATTCCGGTTCAAGGTTATTTCAATGATGATCACATTAGAATTAAATCAAAAGCTATTCTTGGTGAAATGTACTACGACATATCTGACCAAACTCAACTAACTGTTGGTATCAGATATAGTGACGACGTTGTTAAAGATAGTATCTTCTCATGTTTGACTTATACGTCATGTAATAACTTATCCATGGCATCAAGGTTAACAAGTCAATATGTCTTTTCACCAACTCAAGTAATTGAGGCTGATGATTCAACGTCATACAAGTTAGCTGTCAAACATGATATTGATGACAACAGAATGGTATACGCTAGTTATACAACAGCTGTAAAAGCTGGTGGTAATAATCCAAATGCTCAAGGTCTTCCTGATCCTTATGATCAAGAAGAAACTGGTGTTTTTGAGATTGGAGCAAAAGGTATTTTCCTTGATGGAGCTATGCTATTAAATGCAGCATATTTCCAAAATAAAACTGATGGAATGTTAATTTCTTCTATTGTTAATGCGGGTTCAAGAAATGTTAATACTGATGCTGAGATTAATGGTCTTGAGGGTAATATGGTTTTATTCTTGAGTGAAACTACTAGTATAGATGTAACCTTATTAATGGCAGAATCAGAAATAACAAACCTAAGCTTAATTAATCCAGTCAATATCAACAATGCTACATCAAGAGCATTACTTCCTCCTGCACTTGGCGGAGGATTAGTTCAACGTCTTGGAGCTGGTGGAGTTCTTACCGTTGGTAATACAGATGCTGGTTTAATTTATAAGTTTGCTGGCTTTATGTGTTTAGTGCCATTTAATCCATTTGCTCCTGGCGGATGTCCAAATCCTGGTATACCAGTTGATGTTTCAGGTAATAAACTACCTCAGTCTCCAGAGCTTTCGTACAGTATTGGTTTGAATCAAGACTTTATTGGTGAAAATGGAACTACTACTGCTAGGCTTACTTATAGATTTATGGATGAAAGAGAAGGCACAGTTTATAACCAGCCACATCTAAAAATGCCTGAGCATAAGTTTTTTGATGCAACAGTTACTTACCGACCTAATAATGGTAATTGGTATGTAAAATTAGAGGCGAAAAACTTAGCGAATGACAGATATATAGGAAGTTGGTACTTAGCTTCTGGTCTCCAGGGCGGTAATAAATTTGCGACTGTCACTGAACCAAGAACATGGGGACTTGCGTTCGGAACTTCATTCTAATTTATATAAATTTATAAAAAAGGCTGGTTTACCAGCCTTTTTTTTGTTTTAAAAGAATTTATAGAGATTTATTTTATAAATAAGGTTATTTTTATATGTATTTATTTAATATATAAAGTTGAAGAAATACCTCTTTTAAGCATAAAATATGCAAAACAATTTCAAACATTGGGGTATATTCATGTTTAATAACAAGTTAACTTATAAATTATTTTTATCGGTATTAGTAACTTTTTCGTTTTCGTTTATTGCATTTGCACAAGAAATAGAAGAGGTAGTCGTTACTGCTACTAAGAAAGAAGAATCAATTCAAGATTTGGCTTTCTCAATAGAATCTTTATCATCAGATGATTTGATAGAAGCACAAATATATGATTTACAAGATCTTCAAGAAGTTATTCCTGGTTTTATAGCTGACAAAGGTGTTGCGTCAGGAGGTTTATATTCATTAAGGGGACTTCTATCCAGAAATATTTCATCAGCATCGGTTGACGCATTATCTTTTAATATTAATGGTCACTCTATTAATTCATCCTCTATGACAAATATTGGATTTTTTGATATAGAAAGAATAGAGGTTAAAAAAGGTCCAGTAGGAACACTTAATGGTCGATCAGGTGCTTTAGGTAAAATAGATGTTATTACTGCAAGGCCAACTGACGAGTTAAGCGGTTCAATTGATGCAGAATTCGGTAACTATGATTCTACTAAATATAATACTGTAATTAACGTTCCAGTTTCAGATACTGTCAAAACAAGGCTTGCCGTAATGTCATTCCAAAGAGATGGAATGATGTATAACTCAAATCCAGCCATAGATGCTCCTTTTGACGACAGAAATGATATTGCTGGAAGAATATCAATAGACTGGGATATTGGCGATGCTTCATTATTAAAATTTACATACTCTGTAAATGAAGCAGATGATAATAGAACTCAACAAGATTTAATTTATTGTGCGCAAGACCCTTTCTTTGGTTGTTCACCATTTTCAAGAGGTGTCCAAGGAGCGTCTGCTGATTCAAGAGGTGAAGTTGATGGTTTGTTAGCACTAGTTGCTTTTGCTCAACCTTCAACAGGAATTACAAATGCATATCCTCTTGCTGGAAGCAATGCTGAATTAGGAGTTGTGGATTTAAATAGAAGTCCAGTTCACAAGAGCAAAAATGAATTTACAAACCTCGAGTTTGTTCATGATATTTCGGAAGAACTCCAATTTGTTGCTAAGTATTCATATGGCACAAGAAAATTTGTTCAGATTGACGATAATGATATGTCAAGGGCTACTGTACCTTTTATAGGTCCTTTAGGTCCAGTTGCAAGTGAAGTATGTTTTAGAGATTTTTGTGAATATGTAGATTCTGCTAGAAAATACAGCATGATTCACATTGACTATGAAAATAAAAACTTTGAGATGAATTTGATCTCTAATTATGACGGTCCAGTAAACTTTACTGTTGGTGTTTATAATTATCTCTCAAAAAACGATAACGAAACTAACATAGCTACAGGTGCTGGCGGTATGCTGTCTGACGTTGGAGATCATGCGTACTTCCCAACTCTTCAACTCTTCTCTGGAGGGCAAATTGTTGCTGGCGAGGGTGGAGCTGCATATTTTCAAAATCTTGCAACATGGTTTGCAACATTACAATTTTTTGGCCCTACTAATCTTCTAACCCAAAGAGCCTTGGCAATTGCTTTAGATAACTCTGGCAAGACAACACCAAGAGATGGCCACGGCCTAATAATCGATAATCATATTAGTATTGAAGAAAAATCAATATTTGGTGAGGTTTACTACGATATTTCTGATAACACAAAGCTTACTCTCGGGCTCAGATACGATGAGGCTGATGTTAGTCAGACGCAAATTAATGATAGGTTTGGATCAATATTTCATGCTAATCCATTTACAACTGATGCACTTCTATCAAGAGAGCAAAGAGATGCTCCTTTCTTCACAAGTACAACGGCATCACCTGCAGATGGCACAGCATACAAAATTGCATTGCAACATAATCTTAATGATAACAGCATGGTTTATGCGTCATTTTCAACCGCAATGAAGCCAGGTGGAATCAACACTGGTAATAACAATCAAGTCTTAGAAGAAGAAAATGTTGATAATTTTGAGTTTGGTTTAAAAAGCATTCTTGCCAATGGAGCAGTCCTTTTAAACACAACTTTCTTTAGTACTAACATAGATAATTATCAAGTTGGAGTTATTGTTGATACCGGATCAGATGCTGCTAATGCTTCTGCTGAGATGCAAGGTTTTGAAGGAAATCTATCAGCATTTTTATCAGAAAACACTAGAATTGACTTCAATTGGCTTTTGACTGATGCAGAATTTTCTGAAGATGCATTTATTATTGATTACCTTAATCCAGGAGCTTGGGTTGAAGGTGCAGCTGGTGGTCGAGATTATGGTTTTTATCAAGCAGCGGATCCTGCTGGACTTGGTTTATATTATACAGCAGTTGGAGTAACTGCTTCTGGCGAGCAGGTTCAAGTCTTTAAACAAGCTGGTTTTAGTTGTTTAGTTCTTGCAGATGCACAAGGTAATATTTTATTTAGTCCTTTGACAAATGTTAATTGTCCTGAAGGGCAAAGAGGCATAGCACAAAATGTTAAGGGTAATCCTTTACCAGGAACACCTGAACTTTCATACAGCTTATCATTTAATCAATCGTTTACGACTGCAAATGGATCTGTAAACAGTAAGCTTACTTACAGATATCAAGATCAATATTCAGGTGATGCATTTAATACTGAAAGAGCAAGAAACCAAGCACAAGATTTCTTTGACTTTCTTGTAACATATGTTCCTAATGATGGAGATTGGTATTTTGGAATTTATGCTAAAAATCTTGAAGATCAAAGATATTTAACAAGTCCTGGAACCCAAAGTAATGTTCAAGGTGGTGGTGTTGTATGGCAGGTAAACGACCCTAGCATTTATGGAATCCAATTTGGAACTTCGTTCTAAACTAAGATATTTTATAAAGCCCAGATAACATCTGGGCTTTTTTTTGCTTATAATTTGATGATGAAAAATCTTCCATACAAACATAAGTCGATAGTTGTAACAAAAGATATGTGCGATCTTAATGGACACATGAATGTAAATTATTATTATAAACTGTTTGATAGTTGCTACACTGCTTTTTACATTGAGGAGCTTGGATTTGATAAAGCATATGTGGAGTCTGGTTTTTCAACTTTTACATTAGAAGATAGCATTAGATATCTGAAAGAATTTAAATTAAATGATGAAATATTTCCATCTTTTATTTTATTTAAAGCTAATAAAAAATTAATGCATTTTTTAGGAGTGCTTCAAAATAAAGACGCAAAACTTGCTGCAATATTTGAGACCGTATTAGGTCACATTGATCTTAAAAAAAGGAAAGTGGTAAATTTTTCTGAAGAAAAAATTAATCATCTGCAGAAAATATCTTCAAATCAGCATCGGTTAGCAGAAATATCTTTCGATATAAAATTATCTATAAAAGATCTCAATGATTAAAAAAATTTTTCAAAGCTTAATAATTTTATTTTTATTTGTGCCCTCATTAATCTCAGATGAATTTAGCGTAATGACTCTAAATGTTGATAATCTATTTGATACTAAAGATGACAAAAATAAAGATGATAAGGCATATCTTCCAATTGAACTTAAACAATCTGAAGCTCATAAAAAATCATGCAACAGAATAAGAGTAAATTCATGGAAAAATGAATGTTTATATCTAGATTGGAATGAAGAAACAAAAAATGCCAAGTTAAGAAATATAGCAAACAGCATTATTTCCTATGGTAAAAATGGACCAGATATAATTGCTCTTCAGGAAGTTGAAAATAACAATATTCTTAGTCAGTTATTAGATCTATTAAAGCCCTATGGATACATTGATTCTGTTTTAATAGAAGGAGAGGATTATAGGGGTATTGATACTGCCTTGATAACAAAATTTAACATTATCGATTCTAAGTTGCACTACATAAAGTTTTCAGGTGAGTTTGAGGGTAAGGACACTAGACCAATTCTTGATGCAACTTTAGAAGTAAATGGAGAGGAGTTAAAAATATACAATGTTCATTTTCCTTCCGGGTTTCACGATGTATCGATGAGAATTGATTCCCTAGATGTTCTGTCCAGATTACTTAAAAGCCATAATTATCCAACTATTGCTCTTGGTGATTTTAATGTAAATACAAAAGAGGACAGCAAACTAAACATATATAAATCTCAAGAAATTTACTGGAGTGTTGCTCATATTTATGCATGCGATGATTGTAGAGGCTCTTATTATTACAACTATGACAAAACATGGGAGTTTTTGGATACTATATTTTTGTCTAAAGATAGAGGAATTTCTTATATCGAAGACAGTATAGAAATATATAGAACAAAATCTAATTCCTATAACGATTCTGGAAAACCAATTAATTTTAATCCTGCAAAAAAAAATGGCATTTCAGACCATTTACCAATGGTGGCGAAATTTGAGATTATTAATTAGATTTTAGATTATCGTGACAATCACATTCTATTTGCTTACAAATGCTGTGATTTTTATAGTGTGCGTATGCAACAATCATAGAGCCTATTAAAGTAAGAGCTCTTTCCCCAGCTTCACCAAATAATGTATCTGAGAACAAAACTGCAGAAAGTAATACCATTAATCCTGTAATGCCAATTATGAAATATGATGTTTCTTTATGATTTTTATATCCAAGCCCCAAAGCAAGAATACTTATTGGTAATGCAAAGAGCAAGATTAAATAATGCACAAATTCACTATCAACAGAGAAAGATAAAAAGCTGTATGACAATACAAATAATGAGGGAGCAAAAAAACAATGAATTACGCAAGCTGTTGATAATCCAATAGCTAATTTATCTGAATTCATTTGCGCTTTAAGCATTTATTTTCTCCAACCACCTCTGTCAAATATCCTTAGATAAGTTAACTGATCATGTTCAGAATCATTAACAACCTTACAATAGTCACCAGACTCTACTAAAACCACGTCACCAGCACAGAGCTCATAGGAATCTTTGTGTTCAATACCATAGGAAGGATTCGAACCGTGGCCTTCATCAGAATTCATGTATTCAACTATTTCCATAGTGCCTCGACCATTAGTAATTACGTATACGACGTCTGAATCTATTAACTTATGACCAATAGTTGATTTGCCAGGCTGAATAACAGTTTTACTTGCAATAACCCTTTGAAGTAAGTCATTTGTCCATACTGTATAGTCATCAGTAACTTTTGATGGGGAGCCACCAATTCTAAAATTTGTATATTTTTTGGCCATATTTTAAATTCCTTGGCTAATTATAATTATTTGTTATCAATATACCAGTATATATCCAATAAGGGTGTTGTTATACATGAATATTTACTATACTAATTGAACTATATTTTTTGAAAGAGGAGCATAAATAATGAGCAAAACATATACTAATCCAGAGACAATTGGACTTCATGCAGGATGGAGAAAAGATGATTCAACTAATTCTGTTGCTGTACCAATCCACCAAACATCAAGTTTCCAGTTTGATGATTGTGATCACGCGGCTAACCTATTTGCATTATCAGAATTAGGGAATATTTATTCAAGGATCATGAATCCAACATGTGCCGTTTTAGAAGATAGAATTGCCGCACTTGAAGGTGGAGTAGGTGCTCTAGCTGTTGCTTCTGGTCAAGCAGCATCCGCTTACGCTATTCAAAATATTGCAAGAAAAGGGGACAATATTGTTGCTTCATCTCATTTATATGGAGGAACTTATAACCAATTTAAAAACCCTATGTCAGATATGGGAATTGAAGTTAGATTTGTAGATCCTGCTGATCCAAATAATTTTGCAGAAGCCACTGATGAAAACACCAGGGCGTATTATGGCGAGGTTCTTCCAAATCCTAGTTTTGAAGTTTTTCCAATAAGCGAGGTCGCTGAGATTGGAAGACCACTTGGCATTCCTTTAATTGTTGACAATACTGCGGCACCAGTAATTTGTAAACCATTTGATCACGGTGCGGCTGTTTTGATTCATTCGACAACTAAATTCATTGGAGGTCACGGAACCTCTATTGGAGGTATTATTGTTGATAGTGGTAATTTTGATTGGGAGGCCTTCCAAGATAGGCAACCTGCATTAAATTCACCAGATCCTTCTTATGGAGGTGCTGTATGGACTGAAGCTGTAAAACCTTTGGGACCTATTGCATATATTCTTAAAGCAAGAACAACAATTTTAAGAGATATGGGAGCAGCAATGAGTCCATTTAATGCATTTATGTTTATTCAAGGGCTAGAAACCCTTGCTTTAAGAATGAGAGAACACTCTGCAAATGCTGAGGTAATTGCTAAGTATCTATCAGAGCATGATTCTGTTGAAAGAGTTATTTACCCATCTGCAATGGATGGTTATGCAAAAGAAAGAGCTGAAAAATATCTTACTCGTGGCAACGGAGGTCTTATGGGTTTTGAGATTAAAGGCGGAAGAGAGTCAGGTGAGAAGTTTATTAACGCTCTTGAAATGGTTTACCATGTTGCAAACATTGGCGATTCAAGAAGTTTAGCTATTCATCCAGGTAGTACAACTCACAGTCAATTATCAGAGGAAGAATTACTCTCTGCCGGGATAACACCTGGTTTTGTTAGGCTTTCAATTGGACTTGAGCATACTGATGATATTATCGCTGACTTCGAACAAGCTTTATCGAAAATTTAATTAATTTTGAGCCAAGGATTAGTAACTTATATAGTTCTTGGCTCTGAAGAAAGGCTAAAAACATTAAAGTGTCCCGTCTCTAATAAAGACGAAGAATATATTTTTGCGAATTTTTCAAATAATATTTCTTATGAAAAAAAGTTAGATGAATTGGTAACTAATTCAAGTGGTAGTTTGATAGTATTTTTACCTCCCTCTGCATTCCCAAACCTAAAAGCGAAGAATGCATTAAAGAAGATTGCTATGCTTGATCTTTCAGCTTGGGGCTGGTTTAGACTTAAAGAGAATAAGAATTTTTTACAAAACATAAAAAAAATATCCACAAGTATAAGAAACATACCTAAATTAGAACAGGGTATTTTTTTTAGTAAGAGGCTATATTTTTCAGTTGGTGGAATTGGAGATTTTGGTTCTGATCCCTTTAAGGAAATCTCAAAAAGATTTTATACAAGAATTGATCCACAAAATCCCTTACCAGCACTTATAATAAGGACTACAAATCTTAAAATATTCTAATGAATAAAAACCCTTTAATAGTTGCACAAAACATTGGTTATAAAATTAATGAAAATAAGCTTTTTCATAATATATCTTTTGATATCAAGCATGGAGAGGCACTGCATATTAAAGGTAGAAATGGATCGGGTAAATCTACATTAATTAGAATTATTTTAGGAATTACCGAACCAGTTAAAGGAACTTTAGAAAATAAATCAACAAAGGAGATATGCTACCTAGGACATAAAAATGCTTTAAAAACCTACTTAACTCTTGACGATAACATTAACTTAATGCAGCTAACTAATTGTGACATGCTTAAATCCTATCTTGATAAATTAGAACTCAATAAATATAGAGATGTCACTGTATCTAATTTATCATTTGGACAACAAAAAAAGTTAGCTTTGTTAAGAGTATTTCTAAATAATTCTGATTTAATAATCTTGGACGAACCTTTTGTGGGGTTAGATGATGGAGCTCATACAGTACTTACTTCATTTTTGAATAATGAATTAGATAAGAATAAGTCATTGGTTTTTACTTCACACATTCCTTGTAACATTAATTCTAAGATTTTAGAGATACCGAAATAAAATAAATATGTTTAAGTTAGAATTTCTAAAATTAAGAAAGAAAACAAGAAGCTGGCTAGGACCAATTTTAGTTTTTTGGTTAATCATGCTTGCATATCCTTTAACTGTTGAATTTCTTCGAGATAAATTAGAAATAGGATTTTTTTCTGTACTTTGGATTGCCATACTAATATCAATGATGCTTGCTACAGAGGGCATTTTTTCTGAAGATTATAACGATGGATCTCTTGAACAAACTCTAATTAAAAACCCGTCATTTTCTATTATCATCGTAACTAAAATATTCACTCATTGGCTTTTGATAGGATTGCCTATTTCAATCTTAAGTTTTGTTTTTTCTCTGGGTACTACAGAAGATTTATCTTTAAGCTTATCAATTCTTCCTCTAGCAATAATAAGCTCCTATATTTTCTTAAATTTATTTGTTTTAGGTAATGCACTTAGTTTAAATAAAGGTTCTGTTTTAGGAGCATTGGTTACTATGCCTTTAGCACTACCTGTTTTAATCGTATTAGGAAAAGGACTAATTGCAATTCAATTAGATATAAATTATCAAAGTTTTATTTTTTTATTATTGGGAAGCTTATCTATTATAATAGTAGCAATACCCATAGTAGTATCCTATGTTATTAAGGCTCATTTGGAATAAAGTCTTTCAGTACAAAACAAAGTGATTAAAAAATTTATACATCAATTTGCATCTCCAAAAACATACTTATATCAAGTAAGTAGGTTTTATAAATATATTTTTTACTTCTCTTTGATAATTTATATTATCTCTATTATTTGGGGTCTTTTTTTTACACCAGAAGACTTTGTTCAAGGAAATTCATATAGAATTATTTATCTGCACGTTCCTGCCTCATTCTTATCTCAGACACTATATTTAGCAATGGCAATATCCAGCATCACGTATTTAATTTGGAGAGTTAAGCTTGCAGCATACTTAATCATTGCGATTGCTCCAATTGGAGCTATGACAACATTTATTGCATTAATATCGGGATCTATATGGGGAATACCCACTTGGGGTACTTGGTGGCAATGGGACGCAAGAATAACATCTACTTTAATTCTATTTATTATGTATTTAGGTTTAATATCGCTTCATAATTCATTCAGTAATCATGAAAAAGCAGATAAATTGCTGTCATGGTTAGTAATTGTTGGAGCTGTAAACATTCCTATAATTAAAAAATCAGTTGATTGGTGGAGTACACTTCATCAATCTGCATCCATAACATTAACTGACAAGCCCAGTATTGATCCAGTGATGTTGTATCCTCTGATAGGTTCAATTGTAGGATTTTTTGGCTTGGTGATTTGTTTAGTTCTACTTTCATCAAAATATCAAATACTTCATAGAGAAAAAAATAAATCTTGGGTGAAAGATTATGTTTAATTTTGCATTTAATTCTTTTTATGAGGCCTTATATATGAATGGTCACGGATTATATGTTTGGAGCGTAGTAATACTAGTATTTATTAGTTTATTGGGCTTTTTTATAGGCTACACTGTAAAAATTAAAAAAATTAAAGATAAATTAAATGAACCCAATTAGAAAGAAAAGAATATACAGCATTCTTTTTGTACTTTTATTTTCAGTTTCAGGTATTTCACTAATACTTTACTCATTAAACTCTAATTTAGATTATTTTTTTACTCCAACTGAACTTAAAGATAGAAATATCCCAGCTGATAAAAGAATTAAGGTTGGCGGAATGGTTTTAAGTGGTTCAGTAGAAAGAATTTCATCTTCTATTTTTTTTGTCATCACTGATTATGAAAACTCAATTAAGGTTGAATATGAGGGCATAGTTCCAGATTTATTTAAAGAAGACAGCGGTGTTGTCGTTTTAGGAAATTTAAGAGATAAAATATTGTATGCAGAAGAAGTTTTAGCCAAGCATGATGAAAACTATATGCCTCCAAACATTGAGATAAATGATGATAATTGAAATCTCTCATTTTTTATCAGTTTTAGCTACCGGCTTATTTCTACTCGTTGGTTATTTCTCTATCCTTACTCCTTCATCAAATTCTAGCTACATATCAAACTTGATTGTTAGAACATATTCGCATGGATTCTTTTTTCTTCTATCCTCATTTTTCATATATGTTTGGCTGGCTATTACAGATAATTTTAGTGTTCAATATATTGCAAATCACTCAAATACAGAACTTCCGATTTTTTATAAAATTTCTTCGATATGGAGTGCACATGAAGGCTCAATGTTTCTATGGATTGTTTTTTTATCTTTATGGGGATTCTTATTCAATATTAGGGTAAAAAATAGTGAAGTTTTAAAGCCTAAAACAATGGGAGTAATTTCTTTCATATTGGTTGGATTTTTAATATTTTTGTTAGCAACATCAAATCCTTTTGTGACAATACTTCCAATTCCACCTTTAAATGGAGCTGATATTAATCCAGTCTTGCAGGATCCTGCCTTAGCAATTCATCCTCCAACTCTTTATCTGGGATACGTCGGATTTGTAATTCCGTTTGCTAGCGCAATAGCTTTTTTACTCTATGGCGATTCCAAAATAAACTGGGAAGCTTTGGTAAAAACATGGTCAGTTTCTGCATGGGTTTTTCTTACAGTTGGTATTACTCTTGGAAGCTGGTGGGCTTATTATGAATTGGGTTGGGGAGGATATTGGTTTTGGGATCCTGTTGAAAATGTTGCATTAATGCCATGGCTTGCGGCTACTGCATTTATTCATTCTCTTGGAGTATCAATAAAATCATCTCAGCTAAGAATTTGGACAATTTTATTATCAATTTTAGTGTTTTCGCTCAGTTTGTTTGGCGCATTTATTGTTAGATCTGGAATTATTGATAGCGTTCACGCATTTGCAAATGATCCTGACAGAGGTCTATATCTTCTTGGATTTATTGGATTAATTGTTTTTACATCAGTTTTTTTGTTTATTTTGAGATTATCACGCATTCAATCCTTATCGAGAATTAAGAAATTTTCAAAACAATCATTTATTTCTATAAATAATATTCTTTTTGGAGCTCTTATCTTTTCCGTGATGTTGGGTGTTACGTATCCATTAATTTATGAATTTTTATTTGATCAAAAAATTAGTGTTGGCGCGCCATTTTATAATGCAATATTTATCCCAATAGTTGTTTTAGCTGCAATCTTTTTATTTTTCTCGGTTGATTCAAAATGGTCAAGAAGCATCAACTTCAAATTTATTTCGGCGCCGATATCTTTTTCAATTTTATTTTCATTAGCGTTTACTTTATTTGTTATGCAATATTTTGAATCTCAGAATATTTCAATACTTGCTTCGATATTTGCAGGCTCATTGATTATATTTAGATACATATACGAAATTATTAACTTTATTTTTAGTAAGAAATTTATAAATCCTTTTAGTGTCATAGCTCATATGTCACTTGGGTTACTTTTAATATCTATTTCATTCAATAGTCTCTTGAGTACTGAAAGAGCTTTAAGTATTGATTTGAATAGTACTGAGGCATACAAAGACTTAAAAATTTCTTTTAAAGATATTGGTGTGGAAAATAATGCTAATTATGATTCAATAAAAGCAACATTTCTTGTGGAAGATCAAACCGGGAGAACATTTAATCTTAAGCCAGAAAAAAGAAGATATTTTACAAGAGGCCAAATTACTACAGAAACAGCAATTCATATAACATTTTTGAGAGATATTTATATAACAATTGGAGACCAGCTTGATGATGGAAGTTGGATAGTGAATATACAAATTAACTACTTAATAAGATGGATTTGGTTATCAGCATTATTGATGGGCTTAGCTGGAGTAATATTAGTTTTTTCAAATAGGGTCAAAACATGAACTTATTATTAAAATTAATAGTTTTTATTGTCCCAACAACTTTCTTATTATTATTTTTTATGATTTTAACTAATGAGGATACATATCCTGGGGCTGATTATGATCAATTTCTGATTCCTGAATTTGAATTAAAAGTTCTTGATAATACAATCACAGTTAATAATGACCTTTTAAATGGCGACTATGTCTTAAATGTATGGGCTAGCTGGTGTATAACTTGCATCATAGAACATCCATACCTAACAAGCTTAAGCAAAAATGGCATACCTGTTATTGGATTAAATTATAAAGATGAACAAGAAGATGCCATCATTTGGTTAAAAAAATATGGCAATCCATATCAGACAATATTGCATGATTATAAAGGAAACTTGGCACTTGATTTAGGTGTTACGGGTGCACCAGAAACATTTTTGATAAGCGATGGTAAAGTTATTGCTCATTATCAAGGTGAGGTAAATGATCAAATATGGAATGATGTCTTTTTGCCCATTATTAAAGATAGGAAAATGTTTTAAATGAGATATTTATATACATTTATATTATTCTTTTCATTAAATATTTCATCAGATAACTTATATTATTTTGAAGATGAGTATGATGAAAATAGATTTAATAATTTAATAAAAGATATAAGATGCCCTAAATGTACTTCTGGTTCTTTATCAAGTTCAAATGCTCCAATATCTGAAGATTTAAAAATCAAGATTGCAGAAATGATCAATGAAAACAAAACTGATCAAGAAATTAAAGACTACGTTTCGTCAAGATTTGGACAAGATTCTTTATATGAACCTGAGTTAAATAATACAACCTATATTTTATGGTATTCTCCATTCGTTCTTTTACTTTTAGCTTTTTTAATTTTTTTCTTTAGAAAAAAATAATGTTTATTTTTTATTTATTAACAATATTGGCTGCTTTGCCAATAGTTGCTTATATTTTGGCTCAGAAAACCATAAATAAAGGATTGATCTTTGGATCATCATTGTTAATCCTTTCCTTATGCCTATTTATGTTTATAAGTAAATTTGCATTTGTTGGTTCCTATGAAAAACAAGCACTAAATAATAAAATTTTTGATGAAATTTATATTGATGCAGGAATATCTGTTGAATATCTTAAACAACTAGAAAATATTCTTGATGAAGATGAATTGAAGAATTGGCTAGTAGGCCTAATTGGCAAATCAATAGATTTAAAAAAACTTAAGTCAGCTGAAAGTTTAATAGCTTTTTCAGAGAGATTCTTTATATCAAATAATGAAAAACTTATCTTCTATAACTTATATGCTGCTTTAAGAGATGAGAAATTTCCTAAATTTAAAAGCTCTAGTTTTAAGATAGACTCTAGCTCATTGTATCCGTGTTCTATTGGAAATGGAGAAGTTACTCTTTTCATAACAAATGGTCCTGAAATACCGATTGCAAAAAAAGAATTCAAAGACAAAGATAATATTTCATTAAATAATCTAGACAGTGTGATACCTGGATTTGATTTAGCTTCTGCATATTTAAATCAAGAATCTATTAAGATGAAAATTAAAATTAATTGCTTGGATGATCAGCAAACATTTTTTGTAGAAAACAATATATTTCTTAATCAAGGTATACCTTTTAATTCATACAAAATTAATTTAAATGAATGGTTTAAAACCCCACAAGAGTTATAATAGTGGTATTAAATTGATTCTTTAAATGCAGCTTAAACATATAAAACTTTCAGGTTTTAAAAGTTTCGTTGATCCAACGAAGATATCTTTCCCAACAAATATGGTCGGTGTTGTAGGTCCAAATGGTTGTGGAAAATCAAATGTAATTGATGCTGTTAGATGGGTGCTTGGTGAATTATCAGCAAAAAATCTTAGAGGTGAATCAATGGTGGACGTAATCTTCAATGGCTCAGAGAACAGAAAAGCTTCTGGTCAATGCAGTATTGAGCTTTTATTTGATAACTCAAGTGCCAAAATAGGTGGAGAGTATGCATCATTTAATGAAGTATCAATTAAGAGAGTTATGACAAGAGACGCTCAGTCTGACTATTTTATAAATAATACAAAATGTAGAAGGAAAGATGTACAAGATATATTCCTTGGTACCGGCCTTGGACCAAGCTCTTATGCAATTATTGAACAAGGGATGGTCACTAAGCTTGTAAGTGCAAAACCAGATGAGTTAAGAACGCATATCGAAGAGGCTGCAGGAGTATCAAGGTATAGAGAAAGAAGAAGAGAAACAGAATCTAGAATTAAAAGAACCAGAGAAAATTTATCTCGAGTAAAAGATATTAGAGATGAAATAGGAAGATTAATAAAAAGACTTGAGAATCAGGCAAAAGCTGCTGAAAAATATAGTGAACTTAAAAAAGATAAAGCAAAACTTGAACTGGATAAGGCCGTTCTATTTTCTATTGAAGCTAAAAGTAGTAGAGATGATCTTCAAAAAAAATTAGATTCATTAAAAAGAGACTTGCAGATAAAAAATGCTGAATCTGAAACCATACAATCTCAAATAGATCAATTTAGAACAGAAAATGAATCTGTTCTGAGCGAATATGAAGAAGCTCAAAAGAATTTCTATGCTGTAGGTGCTGAAATAGCTAAAAGGGAAGCAAACCTTCACAACATCAATAAAAATGAACAAGAAACAAAGTCTAATTTAGAAAAAGTAAAACAAAATTATGAAAAAGCTAAAGAAACTGAAAAGAATTTTGAAGAGTTAAGTCCAAGCGAAAAGGCGATGCATATCCTTGATAGCATGATAAATACAATAGAGAAATATGGAATAAAAAATGAAAATATCAGAGAGAAAGCAATTGAATTAAAAAGCTTACTTACAGATATTCTAAATATAGCGACTGCTCAATCAAAGACATTAACTGAGGAATATTTATCAAGACAAAATGATCTTGAGGACCAAATTGTAAATGCTGAAAAATTGAAAAAGTCTATCGAAGATGAAATGAGAGACTTTGTAGATAAAAGTTCTAGTGCTGAATCAGTTTTGATTTCCCTTAGGCAAAAACAATCTAAATTTAATGAAGAATTGAGGACGTTTGAAAATAAAAAATCTATTGCAGATTTAGATGCCAGAACAATTTCTGAAAAGATCACAAATATAAGAATAGAGCAAAAAACTTATGAAATTAATTTAGATAATTCAAACAAAAAAATTAAAGATGCTGGAATAGACATAGATAAAATAGATTTTTCTGAATATGAAGATATGACTATAGAAGAGCTTGAGGATAAGCTGGTCAATATTGAGTCAAAAATAATAAAATTAGGAGCCATTAACTTAGCTGCGCCAGAAGAAATAGAAGAGGAATCAAAAAGAAAAGAAGAGCTAGATGAACAATATAATGACTTAACAGAAGCTTTAGAAAAACTTACTGGTGCAATAAAAAAGATAGATCAAGAAACTAAAACAATTTTTAAGGAAAGTTTTGATTCTGTAAACTCAAAATTAAAAGAGATGTTTCCAAAACTCTTTGGTGGCGGGGTAGCTGAATTAACTTTGACTGAGGAGGATGATTTAAATGCCGGTGTGATTTTAATGGCAAGACCTCCTGGAAAGAAAAACTCATCAATATCTCAACTATCTGGTGGTGAAAAAGCTTTAACTGCATTGGCCTTAGTTTTTGCAATTTTTGACTTAAATCCAGCACCTTTTTGTTTGTTAGATGAGGTAGACGCTCCTCTAGATGACTTAAATACATTAAGATTCATAAATATGGTCGAGGAGATGTCAAAAACTGTTCAATTTATATTTATAACTCATAATAAAGTTTCAATGGAAAGAAGCGACTACCTTATGGGTGTCACAATGCAAGAGGCTGGAGTTTCAAGAATGGTATCAGTCGACGTAAATCAAGCTTTAGAATTAGCTGAATTTTAAATGAGCGTAAATTCAGAGATATATCTAATAGGACTGGCTATTTTGATATTTCTTATAATTACTTTTTTGTTCATTAGAAAAGTCTCAAATGATGGAAAGTTAAAAGTTAAAATTGAGAAAGTCCAAGATTCATCCGATTTAAATATTTCAGATGAGCCACATAAAAATCAACAATCTTTTGATTTTGAAATAAATCAGTCAAAAGAACAGGAATTAGTAATACTAAATTTAATTTCTATGGATAGATCTATGTTTGACATGGATCAATTGTTTGGTTTTTTATCAAATTATGGAGCAAAAACTGTTAATAATTATTTTGCTTTTTATCAAGATAATAAACTAGAAAAATTTCGGGTTATAAACGCTTTAAAACCAGGAACTTTTGAAGATGAAACTAAATCATTTGCAATTGCAGTTGTATCTGATTTAAATGTTGTAGATGATCCTTTAAATACAGTGAAACAAATGATCGAATTTTCAATTAATTTTGCAGAAAAATTTTATGCAACACTTTGTGATCAAGATAGAACTCCAATAACTAAACAAATGATCTCGCATATTGAGTCTAGGGCTCAAGATATAGCAAGA
>SHBF01000010.1 GCA_004212975.1 SAR86 cluster bacterium | reverse complement strand
GAAATTAATTCAAGATAAGAATGAAACAGACTTATCTATTAGAATTTTCATTTCTGATCCCGGCACTCCAAAAGCTGAAACTTGCCTAGCATATTGTAAACCAGAAGAAGCCATGCCCGATGACATGATTTTAAATCTTGATTTAATAAACGTTAATATCGAAAAAAGAAGTATTCCATTTTTAAAAGATTGTGAGGTAAATTTTGATAATGATACTTTTGGTGGTCAACTTACCATCAAAGCTCCTAATGCAAGACTACCAAATATATCTCCTGATAGCCCAGTTGAAGACAGAATAAATTATGTAATTTATAACGAAATTAATCCCATGCTTGAATCTCATGGTGGTGAGGTTTCTCTTGTAGAATTTAATGATGAAAACATTGCAGTTCTTCAATTTGGAGGAGGTTGTCAGGGTTGTGGAATGGTAGATGTAACACTTAAAGATGGTATCGAGAAAACTCTCATCGATCAAATTCCAGAAGTAAAAGCAGTCAAAGATCTTACTGATCATTCAATTAATGACAACGCTTATTATAAATAACTAAATTTCACTTACAGAAACTACCACTCCAAAATATGGATGATCGAAAAAGTGAATTTCTTCATTAAATATTCTTTTTTCATTATCAATGAAGATTTTTATATTAGAGTTTCTTGTATATGAATTTCCTAAGTATGCTTTAAGATCAATATGCATGAATCTCTTTTTATAGAACCTTATAAGAAAGCCATAATTATTTTGGCTTTGATATGACAAAAAATTTGATGATTCATTATCTGGAATAGTTTGAATCCAAGATTTTGTATCAAGTAAAAAATAGTTTTTATCCTTAGCAATTTTATTTTTTAGCTTATTTAAAATAGTTAAATTATTATTATCTCTATATAGGGGTTTTGGTAATTCCTTAATATCTATTTCATCAACGTTATTAAATAAGTTTTTATAAAATTCTGACATATTTGAAAAGTTACTATATTCGGTCTTGTCAGATAAGGAGCCCTCATCATATAAATAAACTAAATCTTTATTAGGTACTTTTAATTTTGTATTGAAGGTTTCATTAGTCTCAAAATCCATATAATTAAATATGATTAATTCTATTTTATATTCAGCCGCATCTTCTTGAGCAAAAGAAATATTTATTAATAATATTAATAATAAAGATCTTTTTTTAAAAAATTTCATCTAAAAGCTCATTTATATTTTGTCTTCTAACCTCAGAGTTTAATTCATGATACTTATAAATAAATTTATTATTTGAATTAATTTGATATTTTTGAGGCTCATCTTGAGCAAGGCTAACTAATTTATTTAAATGTTCGTCTTTTATATCACTTGTTATTTCAAAATTTGTATTTTTTTCATTTGACTTAATACACTTAATTCCAGTATTTAATACTTTCAAATAAAATCTTTTGTTATCAATTAAATTTTTGGTTTCAATTGGTATCTTTCCGCATCTGTCCCTAAGGTTAGTATTTAGAGTTTTTAAATCTTTAAAAGTTAAAAGTTCATCAAGTTTTTTATAAATTTTTAATCGCTCAAGAGGTGAGGGCAAATAATCTTCACTAATATATGCAGAATCATAGAAATTTATCTCTATATCCTTCTTAATTGATTCCTTAGTATCTTTCTGAGAATTTATTGCGTCTTTTAGCATTGATAAATACAAAGATAATCCAATGTTATCTATGTGACCACTTTGTTTATCTCCTAACATTTCTCCTCCACCTCTAAGTTCAAGATCTTCTTCTGCTATTAAAAATCCTTCTCCAAGATTAGAGTGTCTAATTATTGAATCCAATCTATTTCTGGAAAGCTTTGGTATTTCCAATGTTGGTATTAAAAAATAACAATAACCTTGTTTTTCTGACCTCCCAACTCTTCCTCTTAGTTGGTGTAGTTGTGATAGTCCAAAATTATGTGAGTTGATAATTACTATTGTATTAGCATTAGGTATATCAAGACCCATCTCGATAATAGTTGTGCAAATTAATCCATCTATCTCACCATTTTTAAACTCATGCATCACTTTTTTTATTTCTTTTTTTGAAAGTCTTCCGTGAGCAATCGATACGTTAAAATCAGGTAACAAATTATTAATTTCTTTTTTTATGCTTTCCATTTTATCTATATCATTTTGAACAATAAAACATTGACCACCCCTTACTTTTTCTCTTGTTAGAGCTTCTTTAAGAAGTTGTGAGGTTTGTATTTTTAAAAATGATTTTATGTTGATTCTATTTGTTGGTGGAGTTTGTAAAAAAGAAAAGTCTTTTAAGCCCGAAAACACAAGATTCATTGTTCTTGGGATAGGGGTTGCTGATAAGTAAAGAACATGAACATTTGATTGTTTATCTTTAATGAAGTTTTTCTGTTTAATACCAAATTTATGTTCTTCATCAATTATTAACAGACCAGTACTCTCATAATTAATACTATTATTAAAAACAATGTGAGTAGCAATTAAAATATCAGTTTTCTTTGAATTAAAGCTATTAATTATATTTTCTTTGTTGTTATTTGATGTATGTCTATTTAACTTATTTATAGTTACTGGAAAATTCTCAAATCTTTTAATAAATGAATCATAATGTTGATCGCAAAGTACTGTACTTGGAGTAATAATAATTACTTGTTTGTTTGATGATACTGAGATAAATGCTGCTCGCATTGCGACTTCTGTTTTTCCGAATCCTACATCTCCACATAAAACACGATTCATTGGTTTTATAAGAGAAAGATCTTTTTTTATAGATAGAATAGATTCAATTTGATCTGGTGTTTCGTTATACGGAAATTCTTTTTCAAAATTTAAAAATAAATCTTCATCTGCCTTTAAACTTGGTGAATTTGCATTATTTCTTCTTGATTCAATATCTAATATTTCAGCTGCATGATCAATAACTCTTTTATCTGCTTTTGATTTTTTAATAGACCATTTATTTGATGAAAGTGAATCAATTTTAATATTGGTATTATTATTTTTATGATAATTTGAAATCTTATTAATATTTTTCAGTGGAACATACAAAACTTCATTTTTATCATATGTTATTTTTATATATTCACTTAATTTTTTATTAGCTTCTACAACTTCCAATCCTTCATATATACCTAAACCATAATCCTCATGAACTATTAAGTCTCCTATCTGAAAAAGTTTTGATAAAGTATCTTTTTTTAGTGACTTAGCGTTTGATGAATCTATTTTAAATTCTGATTTATCAATATATTCTTTATGGAAAACAAGTATATTTTCATCTGTTATATTGATTGGCCTTACAATATCACCATATATTAACGAAACATCTTTTTTGATCTCACCAATATTATTAATTCTTATTGCTTCTGTTTTATATTTTTCTTTTAATTTCTCAATTTCTGAGGGTACAGATGACATTAATACTATTTTCTTATCAGAGAATTCATGTTTTTGAATCGCTTCTTCAACCTTTTTAAATGATTCAAATGAATAATCAATTTCATTAGCATCAATTTTTTTGATTGATTCAGTAAAATTCATTACATCCTTATAATTTAAGAATAAATCTGATGGCTTAATCAATGGTCTGGTTGAATCATGAGATTCATCCTCATACCTATTTTCAATAAGATGATTATATTTGTTTATGCTGTTATTCAAATCATGATATTTAATGTAGTCATATTTATTAAATATCTCTATAAAAGTTGATGTTTTTTTAAAAAAGAACGGAAAATATATCTCAATACCCTCAGCCACTTCATTGTTTTTTATTTTTTGAAATATAGAACAATATCTTTCATCTGTATCTGTAAAATATTCTCGCCATTTTTTAATGAATGACGAAACTTTCTGATCATCTAGACTAAATAAACTTCCTTTAGAAATTGAAAATCGCTCAATATTTTTTATTGATAATTGTGATTCTATTTCAAATAGTCTTATAGATTCAATCTGATCATCAAATATTTCAATTCTTAGCGGGTTTTTATAAATAGGTGAAAAAACATCAATAATACCTCCTCTTATTGAATATTCATTAATATTCTCTACATTTGTTTTCTTTTGATAATTTAAGGACTCAACAATTTTTATAATACTATCAATAGATAACTTGTCGTTTATGGAAAATGTCTCTTCAGACTTAAAGAAGTATTTATCTGGGAATATTTCAAATAAATTTCTTACTGAAGTAATTAAAATATGCTTTTCTTTATTTCTATTGTTAATTAATTGAAATCTCTGTTTAGTTATTTCATCTGGAATTGAAAAATGATCATACGGAAGAATATCGTTCTCAGGAAAGAGTTGAATTGGCCTATTTTCAATTAAAATTGAAAGCTCATTAAAAATATACTTTGATTCAATATTGTCCTTTGTAACAAGACATAAAGAATTAGAAGATTTATCAATATATTTCTTAATAGAATATGCATAATTTTGATATTTATTTTGTTTATTTTTAGTCATCTAGTTGTGTATAATGAGGCCTTATTCTATCAATCAAATTTAATATATAAAGAAAAAAATATGGATATAAACTTTAGTAAAGAAGATATTGCTTTTAGAGATGAAGTTAGAGATTGGTTATCTAACGATTATCCAAAGCATGTAAAAGAAAAAACTGATGCTGGTATTACAATTAGTAAAGAAGATTTAATAGATTTTCACAAGGCATTATCAAAGAAAGGCTGGATGGGCTATAACTGGCCTGTTGAGTATGGTGGAACTGGTTGGTCAGCTTCTAAACTATATATTTTTAATAAAGAACTTGGTTTAGCTGGATGTCCGCCAATTCTCCCTTTTGGCGTTGGCATGGTTGGTCCTGTAATTTACACATTTGGTAACGATGAACAAAAAGAAAGATTTTTGCCTGATATACTTAATTTTAATACATGGTGGTGTCAGGGTTACTCTGAACCAGGTTCAGGTTCAGATTTAGCTTCATTAAAAACAAAAGCTGTTCTTAGAAATGATCTTGATGAAGATTATTATGTAGTAAATGGATCTAAGACATGGACAACATTAGCTCAAAATGCTGACTGGATATTCTGTTTAGTCAGAACTGACAACAGTGGTATTAAACAAGAAGGAATTTCATTTTTACTTATAGATATGAAATCACCAGGAATTGAGGTCAAACCTATAATAACTATTGACGGTGATCACGAAGTTAACTCAGTATTTTTTACTGACGTGAAGGTGCCAGCAAAAAATCTAATAGGTGAAGAGGGAAAAGGATGGACCTACGCTAAATTCTTACTAGCGCATGAAAGATTTGGTATTGCTGGCGTAGGAGCTTCTATGAGACAGCTTAATAGATTAAAAGAGATAATCTCTAAACTTGATAATTCTGATCTCCAAAAAAAGGTCAATGAACTTGAGGTTGCATTATCAGCAATTGAAATCACAGAATTGAGACTTCTATCTGCTCTTGAAAACGGTGGCCATCCTGGAGCTGAATCATCAATATTAAAAATAAAAGGAACTGAAATGCAACAAGCCTTATCAGAACTATTTGTAGAAGCTTCTGGAGAATATGCTTTAATGTATCCAGGACCACATGGGTATGAAAATAATGATAAACCTGCAGGTCCCGATTATGCTGCTGAAGGTTTATCTGGATTTTTAAATCTCAGAAAAACATCAATATATGGTGGCAGTAATGAAATTCAAAAAAATATCTTGTCCAAGTTTGTATTGGGTGTTTAATTAATGAATCTCGATTATAACGATGAACAAAATATGCTGCGAGAGCAGATTCAAAAATTTTGTGAATCTGAATATGATTTTTATAAACGAGAAGAAATAGTTAAATCATCAAATGATTTTGATGAAAATGTATGGAATTTGTTTGCTGAACAAGGATGGCTCTCAATGCCGTTTTCAGAACAGTCTGGTGGGCTTGGTTTTGGTCCAATTGAATTATCAATTTTGTTTGAAGAATTTGGAAAAGCACTTGTAATAGAACCATATCTATCAACTGTTGTTCTTTCTGGAACATTATTAGATAAATCAACATTTTCTGAAAAGAATGACTTGATTGAAAAAATTTGTACAGGATCTATTCATATTTCACTCGCTTATGCTGAAGTTGATAATGGATACGACTATTTAAATCCTAGCACAACTCTAGATTCAAAATTTGTTTTAAATGGTACGAAAACATTAGTTCTTAACGGATCTAACGCTGAAAAAGTTATTGTAACTTGCACTAATGATGATACTTTAAATATTGTTGTACTAGATGCAAATACACCTGGCGTTTCAATTAATTCATTCTCAACAGTAGATGGTCAATCATGCTCAGAAATTTCTTTTGAAAATGTTAAATTAAATAAATCAAATATTATTGCTACTGGTAATGATGCTGCAAACTTATTAAAAGAAACAATCAATCTTGCTACTTTATGTATATGCGCAGAGGCTGTTGGTTGTATGGAGTCTTGTTATCATAAGACATTAGAATATACAAAAGGCAGAGAGCAATTTGGTCAACCCATATCTGGTTTTCAAGTTTTACAGCATAGAATGGTCGATATGTTTATTGAGTCAGAGCTAGCAAAATCATTATTAATAAAAGCAATGCTGGAAGTTAATAATAGGTCTGATGAAATGTATAAACATGTTTCAGCACTTAAATCGTATGTTGGTAAATCTGGAAAACTTTCAGCCAAAGAAGCTGTTCAACTTCATGGAGGTATGGGGGTTAGTGAGGAAATGATGATTGGACATTATCTTAAAAAAATGATTTCTATTGATGCATTATTTGGAAATGCTGACTATCATCTTAAAACTTTTTCCTGATACTTTATTTAGGTATTTCATTAAACGATTTATAATCAGATCATGAGTGATAACAGGGATATCAATCTTCAGTCTACTAAAAGACAAAAAAGGATCTTACCTGAAGATTCTTTTGGTGATTGGAAATGGAGAGAAGGTCTTGCAGAGCTTATGGTACCAATTATTGGTTCTCTATATCGAAATGGCACTAATATCCTTGTTTATGGAAAATCTCTGGTAAATGAATCTCCAGTTGCAATAATGAAAGCACATCGCTTTGCAAGGCAGTCTGATAATAACGAACTTAGTGAATTAGAAACCTTTCCAATTCTGAAATATATAGAAACTTTAGATTTAGCTGACTGCGAAATTGATGTAGGTGAAATAGCTGTTAAATGTCCATTTTTTGAAGATATTAAAAATGACGACTCTAAAATAGGGGAGTTTATTAATGCTGAACTTGAATCTGTAATAAATAAGCAATCAAACAGACCTTCTGAACCTGCAAATATAGTCTTGTATGGTTTTGGAAGGATTGGAAGACTTATTGCAAGAGTGATGACACAAACTACAGGACCAGGTAATTATTTTAAACTAAGAGCTATTGTCATTAGAAAAGCTACAGATGATGATATATTTAAAAGAGCCAGCTTGTTAACGAAAGATTCTGTTCATGGGCCTTTTGATGGAACAGTAAGAGTTGATGAAGAAAACTCAAGTTTAGTAATCAATGGAAATCCTGTTAAGGTTATTTACGCTTCAGGTCCTGATAAAGTTAAATATTCAGATTATGGCATTAATGATCCAGTTGTAATTGATAATACTGGTATTTGGAGAGATGAAGAAGCATTATCTGTTCATATTAAATCAGGAGCCTCAAAGGTGATCTTAACTGCTCCTGCAAAAGGAGATATCAAAAATATTGTGTACGGAATAAATGATTCAATTCTTGAAGAAAATGATCAGCTTATATCTGCTGCATCATGCACAACAAATGCGATTGTTCCTGTGCTAAAAACGATTAATGATGAGTTTAAAATTAATGGAGGCCATATTGAAACTGTTCACGCATATACAAATGATCAAAATCTAATCGATAACTTTCATAAGAAAGACAGACGAGGAAGAGGTGCTCCACTTAACATGGTTTTAACATCAACTGGAGCTGTAAATGCAGTAGCAAAAGCTTTACCAGAACTTAAAGGGAAACTCACTGGTAATGCTATTCGTGTGCCGACTCCTAATGTTAGTCTTGCAATATTATCTTTGGAATTAAATAAAAAAGTTAGTGTTGAAATAGTTAATGATTATCTTAGATCGATGGCTTTTCACTCTGAGTATAGAGAAATAATTGGATTTGTTAACTCATCTGAGGTCGTTTCTACTGATTTTTATTCGTCACCATTTGCTACTGTAATAGACTCTCAGGCTACTATAACTAATGACAAAAGAGTAACTCTTTATTGTTGGTACGATAATGAATATGGCTATACTAAACAAGTTATAAACTTAGCAAAGAAAGTAGCTAAAATTAATCTACCTAGATTACCTAAACCAATTAGCTAAAAACATAGAATCCTAGGCGCTTTAGCCTTATAATTCTATTGTTTTTTATTGTTTCAAACGTAACTTTATAAAGGCACACAAAAAGTGATAAAAATATCAAAAGGTCTTGATTTACCAATATCAGGCTCGCCTACAAATACAATCTCTGACGAACCTAAAGTTTCGTCTGTTGCTTTATTGTCTAATGATTTTATTGGCATGAAACCAACCATGCTAGTAAAAGAAGGAGAAACTGTTAAAGCTGGACAAAAAGTTTTTGAAGATAAAAAAAATCATGGAGTTTATTTTACTTCTCCAGCTGGTGGTATTGTTAAGGATATAAATAGAGGTGATAAAAGAAGATTTTTATCAATCGAAATAGATATAAAAGATACAGAAGAATTTGTTAATTTTGATATGGATAACTCAGTTGATCAAATTAAAGATTGTCTTATTGATTCTGGTCTATGGAATGCTTTCAGAACTAGACCTTTCAACAGGACACCTGGTATAAATGAAATTCCTGATGCTGTTTTTATTAACTGCTGTGATTCAAATCCTCTTTCAATAGATCCTTATGAAATAATATTGCTTAACAAAAACGAGTTTGATGAAGGACTTAATGTTTTAACAAATTTCTTTAGTTGTAATATTAATCTCTGTTATCAAAATAACAATTTTGATACATCTATTGAAAAGATAAATTACTATCAATTCAAAGGCCCACATCCTTCAGGACTATCAAGTACTCACATTTCTAAAATTTATCCTGTAAATTTAGATAGAAAAGTTTGGACAATTAATTATCAAGATATTATTTCAATTGGATACCTTAAGCAAAATAAAGAAATTAGAACTTCAAAATATATTTCTTTAGCTGGTCCTTCAGTTTATGAACCATCCTTAATAAAGGTAAGAATCGGAGGAAATATTGACGAAATTATTGCAGGTAAAATTGAACCTAATTCAAGGATTATATCTGGTTCTGTTCTTCATGGTCATCAATCTGATGGAGTCATGAACTATCTTGGATATTACGATTCTCAAATATCTGTTATTGCAGATGAAGTTAATAATATTTTTATGAATTGGCTTATGCCAGGTTCATCTTTACATTCAAAATTAAATGTTTTCTTATCATCATTTATTAAACCGGAAACATTTACTTTCAATACTTCTATTGGTGGCGGTAATAGGGCCATAGTTCCAATTTCATCATACGAAGAAGTAATTCCAATGGATATTTTAGTAACACAGCTTTTGAAAGCACTAGTCGTCTCAGATATAGATATGGCTATAGATTTAGGTATGTTGGAGCTAGTGCCAGAAGATTTGGCATTATGTTCATATGTATGCCCTAGTAAATACGATTATTCATCGATATTAATGGATAACCTCAACAAACTTTATTTAGAATCATGAAAATTTTAAGAAATTATCTTGATAATATAAAACCAAATTTTGTAAGTGATGGTAAACATGTTAAGTGGTTCCCGTTATTTGATGCTATTGAAAATTTATTTTTCTCCTATGGTAAGAAAACAAAAAATCCAATACATGTAAGAGATGCTGTTGATATTCAAAAAGTAATGGTTACTGTTTGGTTAGCAACATTTCCAGCTATGTTTTTTGGAATGTATAATCTTGGTGCGAACTCTCTTGAATATTTAGAATCAATCAACCAACAAAATACTGGAGATTGGCATCATTATTTTGTCAGTATAGTTGGATATGATTCAAGTAGTTTTCTAAGCAAGCTTTGGTTTGGTGCGTGTTATTTTCTGCCAATATACATTGTTGTTTTTACAGTTGGGATTGCTTGGGAGGCTTTATTTGCAATTGTTAGAAAACATGAAATAAATGAAGGAGCTTTTGTTTCTACAGTTCTTTTTTCTCTTAGTTGTCCGCCTGATATTCCTCTTTGGCAAGCTGCTATGGGTATTTCATTTGGACTTGTTATAGGAAAAGAAATATTTGGTGGAACTGGTAAAAATTTCTTAAATCCTGCACTTACTGGCCGAGCATTTTTATACTTTGCTTATCCTGCACAGATATCCGGAGATAAGGTATGGGTTGCAGGCATTTCAGATTACAACATAATTCCTGAGGGTTATAGTGGAGCTACAGCCCTAGGTGTAGCTGCCGAAAGTGGCATGGCTGGAATAACTAACTCCTATACATGGATGGATGCATTTTTTGGGAACATTCCTGGTTCAGTTGGTGAAACATCCATTATTGCTATATTAATCGGATTAGCAGTTTTATTAATTACCAAAGTTGCATCTTATAGAATTGTTTTAGGAACTTTTGTTGGAATGATATTAATGTCATCTCTATTAAATATAGTTGGATCTGATTCAAACCCAATGTTTGCTATTCCTTGGTATTGGCATGCTGTTATTGGAAGTTTTGCGTTTGGTTTGGTGTTTATGGCAACAGAGCCAGTTTCAGGATCAGGAACAAATACTGGAAGATGGATATATGGAATTGTAATTGGAGTTACAGTGATATTAATACGTGTTATTAATCCAGCGTTTCCAGAAGGAATGATGTTAGCAATTTTATTTGCAAATTTATTAGCACCTGTTATTGACCATATGGTTGTTATGTCTAATATAAAAAGAAGAAAGGCTATATATAATGAATGAATCAATAGTTAAAACAATTGGAGTTGCATTTGCAGTTTGTTTAATTTGCTCATTGGTTGTTTCTGCATCAGCAGTTAGTCTTAGGGATCTTCAAAAAGAGAATAAACTCAATGATAAAAGAATAAAAATACTTCAAGTTGCAGATATTTATGATCCAAGCATTTCTATTGCTGAACAATTTTCTGAGTTAGAGTCTAAGTTTATCGATTTTAATACTGGATTATTGATGGATGAATACAATAATTTTAGTATAGATGACTATGATCAAATCATTGTTACAAAAGATCCTAATTTATCATCCAAAGTTCCAACATCAGAGGATATTGCTATTATAAAAAATAGAGAAAATGTTGGAAAAATTTATATATTGAGAGATGAAATAGGTGCTATTGATAAATTAGTGCTTCCCATAAGAGGATACGGACTTTGGGGAACTTTATATGGTTATATTTCAATTGAAGATGATTTTAATACTGTTTCTGGAATAGAATTTTATGATCATAAAGAAACACCTGGTTTAGGTGCAGAAGTTGATAATCCAAAATGGAAAGCTCAATGGAAAGGAAAAAAAATATATAAAGATAATAAAGTTAATTTAGCAGTAATTAAAGGAAAGGTTGAAGCAGGGGATTCTGAATCAACCTACAAAATTGATGGCTTATCTGGTGCTACTATCACAAGTAGGGGAGTTACAAACATGGTAGCTTATTGGTTTGGTGAGTCAGGATATTCGTCATTATTAAGAGAACTGGACTATGAATCTTAAAAAGTATCAAGATGTAATTGTTAAGCCTCTTATTGATGAGAATCCTATTACATTACAAATTCTTGGTATTTGTTCTGCATTAGCAGTTACGAATAATCTGTCAGTTACAATGGTAATGTGTGTAGCTGTAATAAGTGTAATTTCCTTTTCAAACCTATTTATATCATTAATCAGGAACTATATTCCTTCGAGTATTAGAATTATTGTTCAAATGACAATAATTGCATCACTTGTAATTGTTGTGGATGAATTATTAAAAGCATACGATTATGAAACTAGCAAAAAGCTGTCTGTTTTTGTTGGATTAATAATAACGAATTGTATTGTAATGGGTCGTGCTGAAGCTTTTGCAATGAAAGAAAAACCATTATTAAGCTTTTTAGATGGTCTTGGAAATGGTCTTGGATATAGTCTAATTTTGATTGCAGTAGCAACAATAAGAGAGCTATTTGGAGCAGGGACTTTATTTGGTTATGAAATTCTTCCACTCATATCTAATGGTGGCTGGTATATGGGTAATAATTTATTACTCTTACCCCCAAGCTCATTTATTATTATAGGTTTATTTATTTGGTTAATAAGATCACTAAAATCTGATCAGATTGAAGAGGATGATTTCTTTGTCTCTAAACACTCAACCAGTCCTGATTTATCAAAAAGAGAAATAAATGTTTGAACATTATTTAAATATTTTTATAACAACAGTATTTATTGAAAATATCGCATTGTCTCTTTTTCTTGGAATGTGCACATTTATAGCTATTTCTAAAAAAATTGATGCTGCTTTTGGACTTGGAATTGCTGTAATTGTTGTTTGTTTGATCACGGTGCCTTTAAATAACTTAATTTACAACTATATATTAAGAGAAGACGCATTAACTTGGATTGGTATTGAAGGCACAAATCTAGAATTTGTTGAATTGATTAGTTACATAGGTGTCATTGCAGCAAGTGTTCAAATATTAGAAATGTTCTTAGATAAATATGTACCTGCTTTATACAACGCTCTTGGTCAATTTTTACCACTAATTACAGTTAATTGTGCAATTTTAGGTGCTTCTTTATTTATGGTCGAAAAAGATTTAATGTTTGTAGAAAGTATTGTTTATGGATTTGGGGCAGGTTTTGGATGGGCTTTGGCAATTGTAGTTTTAGCTGGTATTCGAGAAAAACTTAAATATTCTGATATACCAGATGGATTAAAAGGTCTTGGCACAACATTTATTATTGTAGGACTAATGAGTTTTGGTTTTATGTCATTTGGAGGTATTTCACTTTAATATGAGTATAGATTTAATTTTAGGTGTTACCGCTTTTAGTGGAATTATTCTTCTACTTGTTCTTGTAATAATATTTGCAAGATCAAAGCTTGTATCAACAGGGAATGTTTCTATTGAAATAAATGGTGATGCTTCCAATCCAATAGTTGTACCAGCTGGAGCCAAGCTATTGCAAACATTAGCTGACAATAATATATTTCTTGCTTCTGCTTGCGGTGGCGGTGGGACCTGTAGTCAATGTAAATGTCAGGTATTCGAAGGCGGAGGTTCTATACTAGCTGCAGAAGAGTCACATTTTAATTCAACACAACAAAAAGATGGTTGGAGATTGTCATGCCAGGTACCAGTAAAGAATGATTTAAAAATTGCAGTTCCTGAGGATGTTTTTGGTGTTAAAGAATGGGAATGCGAAGTTATATCTAATGAAAATGTTGCGACATTTATTAAAGAGCTGATTCTTAAATTACCAGAAGGTGAAAATGTAGATTTTAGAGCTGGTGGTTACGTTCAACTTGAAGCTCCTGCTTATGATCTTGATTATAAAGATTTTGATATTGAAAAAGAATATCACGAAGATTGGGATAGATTTAAAATCTGGGACAACAAATCATCTACTAATGAACCAGTTATTAGAGCATACTCTATGGCAAATTATCCTCAAGAAAAGGGTATTATTAAATTTAATATAAGAATTGCATCACCACCTCCAGGACAAGACGTTCCACCAGGATTAATGTCGTCTTGGACTTTTGGTCTTAAGCCAGGTGATAAAGTTAAAGTGTTTGGACCATTTGGAGAGTTTTTTGCTAAAGAAACAGATGCAGAAATGGTTTTTGTAGGCGGTGGCGCGGGTATGGCCCCAATGAGATCTCATATATTCGACCAATTACTTAGAATAAACACAAATAGGAAAATAACATTTTGGTATGGAGCTAGAAGTCTTAAAGAAATGTTTTATGTAAATGAATTTAATGAATTAGCGAAAAAATATGATAACTTTGAATGGCATGTTGCATTATCTGATCCGTTGCCTGAAGATGACTGGGATGGTGAAACGGGCTTCATACATAATGTTTTGTATGAAAATTATCTTAAAACTCATGATGCACCAGAAGATTGTGAGTATTATATGTGTGGCCCTCCAATGATGAACAAAGCAGTAATTGATATGTTAATTAATTTAGGTGTAGAGCCTGAAAACATTGCTTTAGACGACTTTGGTGGTTAATAAATCTTAATAAAGTGTCTAGATATTTTTTTTCTAAAATAATAGCTCTTTTTGCTGGAATTGTTCTATTACTGATTGCATATAATCATAATGCTAATTCTTTATATGTAATATCAGGAAACGCATATGGAACTACTTGGTCTGTTTCATCGCCACAATATATTGCAGACAATCATAAAGAAGCTATTAAAAATATTATCAATGATATAGATTATGTAGCTTCAAATTACAAATCAGAATCTGAAATTTCAAAAATAAATATGAACTTCAAAGAATTTCATTTTGTTTCAGATGAATTATTCGATATTTTAAAAATTGCTAAAAGTGTAGAAGCTATTTCGGAAGGATATTACAACATAATGTTGGGCAAAATTTCTAGTAGCTTAGGATTTGCACCGGATTTTGGAAAAAATCCACTCCAAAAAAAACTGTCCACATATGAATTAGATGAAACAAATAGATCACTAATTAGATACTCTGAGAATTGGTTTGATTTGTCATCGATTGCTAAAGGATATGCGGTACAAAAGATACATCAATATCTATCATTATCCAGCCTTAATAATCATCTTATTGATATAGGAGGGGAAATAATAATAAGTGGAAGTAAAAATGGTAAGCCATGGAATGTTGGTATACAAAATCCTTTATCAAATACAGATAGTTCAACTACAACTATAAATAATGAAAATAATGATTTTCTTGCTATTGCAACTTCAGGAGAATATAGAAATTTTAAATTAGATAAAGATGGAAATAAAATTACTCATACCATCAATCCACTTACTCTTTCATCTATTGATAATGATATTTTGTCGGTAACTGTAATAAATGAATACTCTGCAACATATTCGGATGCTTATGCAACCGCTTTTAATGCAATGGGAATGAGCAAAGCAATTGAAATAGCTAATAAAAATGAAATCGCTACCATGATTATTTTTAGAAATGATAATGATGTAATAGATATTGTTTTTTCAGATAAATGGTATGATTTGTTTATATGAATGAGTTAATACTGTCATTTTTAATAATAGCTTTTGCATTTACATGCTTAGCAGTTGGTCTTATTTTTAAAAATCAACCAATTAAAGGTTCTTGTGGAGGAATGGCTAATCTTAAGGATGGTTCCACTTGTGAAATATGTGGAAGATCAGATCTAGAAAATTGTACAGATTAGATCCTAATATTTATGGTTAATGGTCATTGCGACGAAAAATTCTCTGAACTTAAAAAAATCTTAGAACAACAACTAAATTCTGATTTTGAATTAGGTGCATCCGTTGCTGTTGAATGGAAAGGCAAAGAGGTTGTTAATCTTTATGGTGGCTTCAAAGATAAAAATAAAAATTTAACATGGAATGAAAATACTATTGTTAATGTATTTTCAGTAACGAAAGCTATTTCAGGAATCTGTATTTCAAAACTAATTGATGCCGGTTTACTAGATGTAAACGAAAATGTTGGTCATTACTGGCCTGAATATGCTTGTAATGGTAAAGAAAATACAAAAGTTATTGATTTTCTTACCCATAGAGCAGGTATGTTTGGATTTGAAAATGATATTCCACAAGCTAGCTGGAATGATTGGGATGTTTATGTAAAAGCTTTAGAAAAGCAAAAACCATTTGTAACTCCAGGATCATCTCAAGGATACCACGCTGTTACATTTGCATGGTTAGTAGGCGAATTATTCAAGAGAGTTGAAGGTAGAACTATTGGTAGATACTTTAAAGAAGAAATTGCTGAACCTTTAGATATTGATTTTCATATTGGTTTAAACGAAGATCAAATTAATAGATGTGCATCAATTACATCATTTGAAAGATTAGACTCAATTAAACCACCCATCGATTTTATAAAATTTATACCTAATTTTGTTCTTAATGATGAATTGATTAATCTGAAAAAATCTCTCAAATCAAAACATTTCTTAAAGGCATTTATGCCAGAACCCTTTCAAGAGAATGATGTAAATTCAATTGACTTTAGGTCGGCTGAACTCCCAGCTGGTAATGGTCATGGAACAGCAGCTGGTCTTGCAAAACTATTTGGTATTCTTTCATCAGGATGTGATAGAGATAATATTAAAATAATGGATGACAAAACCTTAGATCTTGCAACAAGAGTATATTCAAGCGGTCCTGACTCTGTTCTATTTGGAGTAAAACTTAAATTTGGATATTGCTTTATGTTAGATGGTAACAAGAAGTCCAATATAAATTTTGCTCCAATATTTTATGAAGGTACTTTTGGACATGCTGGAATAGGAGGTTCAGTTGCCTTTGGAGATAAAAAAAATCATTTAGGTTACAGTTTTGTATGTAATAAACAGCAAAAATCTTCTAGTCTTTATAAAACATCTAATATGCTTACGAAAGCACTATATGAAGCAATTAGTTAAAATTGATTCATAGTATTATCTTTACCAGCAGCTTTTAAAGCAGCTTCGCCAGCAAAGTATTCTTTATGGTCATCACCCATATCAGAACCAGACATATTTTGATGTTTTACACATGCTATTCCTTGACGAATTTCTTTTCTTTGAACATTTGCAACATATCCAAGCATTCCTTCAGATCCAAAATATTCTTTTGCTAAATTGTCAGTAGAAAGTGCAGCAGTATGATACGTAGGCAATGTTATTAAATGATGAAATATGCCAGCCTCTTTAGAAGCATCAGCTTGGAAAGTTCTAATTTTATCATCAGCCAGTTTTGCTAACTCAGTTTCATCATATTTCTCATTCATTAAGTCTTCTCTGTCATACTGTGAAACATCATCACCTGATTCACTCATAGCATCAAATACTTGTTGTCTGAAATTAAGTGTCCAATTAAAAGAAGGACTGTTGTTATAAACTAATTTTGCATCTGGGATCACCTTTTTAATCTCTTTCATCATTGATGCAATTTGACCAATATGAGGTTTTTCTGTTTCAATCCAAATAAGATCAGCACCATTTTGTAGGCTTGTAATTGAATCTAATATACATCTTTCCTCGCCAGTTCCTTTTCTAAATTGATATAAATTTGATGGTAGTCTTTTAGGTCTTACAATTTTTCCTTTCCTATTTATCATTACATCACCATGTTTCATATTTGATTCATCAATTTCATCAACATCTAAAAAGGAGTTGTATTTATCTCCTAGATCACCTTCTTCATTTGTTATAGCTAGTCTTGCTGTTAAACCAGCACCCAATGAATCTGTTCTAGCAACAATAATTCCGTCATCTACTCCTAGTTCTAAGAACGCATATCTGACAGCGTTTATTTTTGCTAAAAATTCCGCATGTGGAACAGTCACCTTACCATCCTGATGTCCACATTGTTTTTCATCAGATACTTGATTTTCTATTTGTATTGCACACGCACCAGCTTCAATCATCTGTTTAGCCATTAAATATGTTGCTTCTTCATTTCCAAAACCTGCATCAATATCAGCAATTATAGGAACAACATGAGTTTCAAAATTATCAATTTTTTCTTGAACACTAGGCTTATCTTTATCAGATGCATTATCTAATTCTCTAAATAAACCTCCTAATTCTCTAGCGTCAGCCTGTTTTAAAAATGTATATAGTTCATTTATAAGACTTGCTACTGAGGTTTTTTCATGCATTGATTGATCAGGCAATGGTCCAAATTGTGATCTAAGAGCAGCAATCATCCAACCAGATAGATATAAATATTTTTTATTATTTGTACCAAAGTGTTTTTTTATAGAAATTAATTTTTGTTGTCCTATAAAACCATGCCAGCAACCAAGTGATTGTGTATAAGCAGTAGGGTCTTTATCATATTCATCCATATCTTTACGCATTATTGATGCAGTATATTTAGCAATATCAATACCAGTTTTAAATTGATTTTGGAGTCTCATTCGAGCAACATACTTTGGATTTATTGCACCCCAGTTAGATGTATCAATATCAGATATAGACGAAGCATCTTCTAATGAATTTTTGTATTTTGACATTTAATTTCCCCTTTTATGTAGTGAAGTAGATAATATTATGTAGATTGTGTCAATATATTTAAAAAATGCTTTTATTTATGGATTATTTGCGTAGTTCTACTACAAATAACCAATAATTTACACTTTTTTTGCTAGGCCGATATATTTAGCTGGAGTTAAAGAAAGAAGTTTATCTTTGGATTTATCTGATACATCCATTGATTTTACAAAGTTTTTATATGAACTTTTATCTAGCTTTTTACCTCTTGATAAATTTTTTAATTGCTCATATGCATCATCAATACCTTCATAACGCATTACTGTTTGGACAGCCTCAGTCAAAACTTCCCAATTATTTTCAAGCTCATTAAAAATAAATTCTTTATTTGGTGAAATTTTCTGCAATCCATTTTGTAAAGAAGTTATTCCAATTTTTGTATAACCAAATGACATTCCAATATTTCTTAAAACAGTACTATCTGATAGATCTCTTTGAAGTCTAGACCTAGGAAGCTTATTAATGAAATAATCATTTAGAGAGTTAGATATTCCAAAATTACCTTCTGCGTTTTCAAAATCTATCGGATTTACCTTATGAGGCATAGTTGATGAACCTACCTCATTCTTGTTAAGTTTAAGTTTGAAAATTTCGTTTGAAATATATATCCATATATCCTGTGACATATCAATGCAGATATTATTTGCTCTCGTCATTGTTTGTAATAACTCAGCAATCCAATCATGAGGTTCTATCTGAGTTGTTACAGGATTTTGAGCAACATTGAATGTTTTAATAAATTTATTTGTAAATGTAATCCAATTAATTCGTCCCTCAGCAATATCAAAAGCATGATAGTTGCCTACAGCTCCACTAAATTTTGCTAGCGGGACCATTGAATTTAATTTTTTAATCTCTCTGTCAACTCTCGTTTGAAATACTTTTATTTCTTTACCTATTGTTGTGGGGGAGGCGGCTTGACCATGAGTTCGAGAGAGAAGCGGGATATTTGACCATTTTGATGAAAGTTTTTTTAAGTTTGTATTAAGATTTTTTAAATCTTTTTCATAAACCTTTAAACCATCATTAATCATAATTGCATATGACAAAGAATTAATATCTTCACTTGTTAAACCAAAATGAATTAAATAGATATATTTATTTAAAATCTTATCTTTTTTGAAGAAATTTTTAATGTAGTACTCAACTGCTTTAATATCATGATTTGTTATTTTTTCAATTTTTTTTATTTCTAAAACACTTTTATCATCAAAAGAATCACGAAATTTAGTAATCTTATTTTTTGATTGATTTGATAATTTAGAAAAATATTTAGGATATTTTTGACATAAATATAACAACCAATTAATTTCTATGTGAAATCTTGTCTTTAGTAAACTATATTCAGAAAAAATACTTCTTATATCTTCAATTTTAGACAGGTATCTATTATCAAGTGGAGAAATATTATTATGATCAAATTTCATAGATTAATCTTAATTTGCTATGGCTATTATGCGCTTTTAGAAATAATTCCTCCACCCAAACATATATTCTTATCATAAAAAACAGCAGATTGACCTGAAGCAACTCCCCTAATTGGCTCAGAAAACTCAACATCAAAAATTTTATCTTTTATGGATATTTTACAATCTATGGGTGTATGTTGATGTCTAACCTGAACGCTACAATTTTTTGGAAAAGAATGATCGATATTATTAATCCATGAAATATTCTCACATTCCAAACGTTTACTAAAAAGTAACTCATTATTTATACCCTGACACACAAAGACTTCATTTTTATTTATATCTTTGTCAAAAACATACCAAGGCAGATCTTCTTTACCTTTAACACCACCAATATTTAAACCTTGTCTTTGTCCTTTAGTGAAGAGGGTAGCACCATTATGTGTTCCAACTTCAGTTCCAAACTCATCATAAATTATTCCTTTTTCTAATTTTATGAATCTACCTAAAAAATCTTTTAGATTTCTTTCACCAACAAAACATATACCTACAGAATCTTTTTTTGAAGATACTGGTAAATTTATTTTTTTAGCAATTTTTCTTACTTCTGTTTTAAAAAGATTCTCTAGTGGAAAGATGCATTTTTCAAATTCTTTTTCTTTAACCTCATGTAGGAAATATGTTTGATCCTTTTCCAAGTCTTTTGATCTTACGAGTAGCTTCATACCATCAACATCATTTAGTGATGCATAATGCCCCGTAGCAATGTAATCCGCACCAATATTAAATGCATAATCAAGAAAGGACTTAAATTTAATTTCACGATTACATAAAATATCAGGATTGGGTGTTCTACCTTTCTTATGTTCATTTAAAAACTCTTCAAACACTCTATCCCAATATTCATCTGAAAAGTTAGCTTTGTGCAGAGGTATGTCTAACATATCACAGACCTTTGAAGCATCCTCAAAATCAATTTCTGAGGTACAAACTTCACCAGGCTCGCTTTGCCAGTTTTGCATAAATAATCCGACTACTTTATATCCTTGTTCTTTTAATAAATAAGCCGATACAGATGAATCAACACCACCTGACATCCCAACTACAATTGTTTTTTTACTATTATTCATATCTCTAAATGAATTCATAAATTAATATTTTAGGAGTATAATTATCATCGATTTTAACTGCAAATAACGAATTAAGAGAGCTATTATTCTATGCCTTACAAGAAGATAAAAGTCCCAAAAAAAGGCTCCAAAATTACCTTCAAGAATGGGAAGATTAACATCCCAGATAATCCAATCATTCCTTACATTGAGGGTGACGGAATTGGTGTTGATATAACACCGCCAATGATAAATGTTGTTAATGAAGCTGTAAAAGTAGCTTATAAAGATAAAAAGAAAATCGAATGGATGGAGGTATATTGTGGAGAGAAAGCTACTCAAGTTTATTCAAAAGACACATGGTTGCCTGATGAGACTATAGATGCATTAAAAGAATTTGTTGTAAGCATCAAAGGTCCTTTAACAACTCCAGTAGGTGGTGGAATAAGATCATTAAACGTCTCGTTGAGACAAATATTAGATTTATATGTTTGTTTAAGACCGATTAGATATTTTGATGGTGTTCCTTCGCCAGTAAAAAGACCTCAAGACGTAGATATGGTTATATTTAGAGAAAATTCAGAAGATATATATTGTGGTGTAGAGTTTGAGGGAAATTCAGAAGAAGCAAAGAGTTTGGTTAAAACACTTAAAACAAGATTTGATGTTTCAAAAATTAGATTTGATGAGAACGTGGGCATAGGTGTTAAACCAATATCGAAAAGTGGAACCTCAAGACTTGTAAAAAAAGCAATAGACTATGCTATCGATAATAATCGTTCATCAGTAACGATAGTTCATAAAGGTAATATTATGAAATACACCGAAGGTGCATTTAGAGATTGGGGATATGAATTAGCAAAAAATGAATACGGTGGCATTGAAATTGACGATGGGCCATGGCAAGAGATTGTTAATCCACATAATGGTAAAAAAATCGTAATTAAAGATGTAATTTGTGATGCATTTCTTCAGCAAATATTATTAAGACCTACGGAATATGATGTCATAGCAACAATGAATCTTAATGGTGACTATATATCTGATGCTTTGGCTGCAATGGTAGGTGGAATTGGTATAGCGCCAGGAGCAAATATATCTGATGAATATGCAGTTTTTGAAGCTACACATGGAACCGCACCAAAATATGCTGGACAAAATAGAGTAAATCCAGGAAGTCTTATTCTTTCTGCAGAGATGATGTTAAGACATATGGGTTGGATAGAAGCAGCAGATTTAATTATGTCATCAATGGACAGAGCAATTGGTGCAAAAAAGGTAACCTATGATTTTGCAAGAATGATGAGTGATGCAGATCTTGTTTCTTCATCAGAATTTGCAGATGAGATGATCAAAAGAATGTAATGTTTAAGTTATCTCAGGATAATGACAATGACTCAACTTCATCAGATCTTGGAGCGGTTGTTCTTGAAAAAGAACCTGAAGTCAAAGAACCACCATCATACCAAGTAGTTCTTATTAATGATGACTATACTCCTATGGAGTTTGTTGTTTTTGTTCTTCAAACTGTATTTGGACATACTCATCAAAAATCTACAGAAATAATGATGACAGTTCATACAAAAGGTAAGGGTGTTTGTGGTATATTCTCTAAAGAGATTGCTGAAATGATGTCATATGAAGTCAACACTATGGCAAAAGATCATGGACATCCTCTTTTAAGTGAAATAGAACCTTTAACAGATTAATAAATGTTTAGTAAAGATTTAGAACTATCTATAGCCGCGTTATTTGATAAAGCTCATGAGGCTAATATTCAATATATTACTGTTGAACATCTGTTATTAATGATAATGAGCGATTTTGATGTTAAAGAGTTTTTTAAATCTAAAGGAATTAGTATTGACTCACTGAAAGATGATTTAAATAATCACTTAAATAAAAATGCTATATCAAAAATTGACCAACAAAAACCTGTACAACCTACACTAGGTTTTCAAAGAGTTCTTCAAAGGGCTGTATTCCATATCCAATCATCAGGCAAAGGAGTTGTTAAACCAATTAATATTCTAGTTGCTATTTTTTCTGAAAAAGAATCACATTCTGTCTTTTTGCTCAACAAATATAAATTGAGCAGACTTGATGTAGTTACTTATTTATCACATGGTCCTAAAACCTCATCAGTAGACGACAAGACTGTTGAAAATGATCTATCGGATGAAAAAGAGTTATCTTCTGAAAATGAATTTTTAATTAACCTAAACAATTTAGTATCAAATAATAAAATAGATAAGATCATTGGTAGAAAAAAAGAAATTGAAAGGTTAGTTCAAATATTATCCAGAAGAAATAAAAATAATCCATTACTAGTTGGTGAATCTGGTGTTGGAAAAACAGCTATTGCAGAGGGTTTGGCATATTTAATTTCAAAAAAAGAAGTACCATCAATAATAGAAAATACTGTTGTTTATTCATTAGATATAGCAGCTTTGATAGCTGGAACTAAATATAGAGGTGATTTTGAAAAACGTTTAAAACAAGTTTTATCGTTTTTATCTAAACAAGACAATCCAATATTATTTATTGATGAAATACACACTATTATCGGAGCGGGATCTGCTTCTGGAGGCTCATTAGATGTATCAAATATACTTAAGCCTGCACTAGGAAAGGGTGAAATTAGATGTATTGGCTCAACAACTTTTCAGGAATATAGAGGAATATTTAATCAAAATCAGGCTCTATCTCGAAGATTTCAAAAAATTGATGTCGTCGAACCCAATTTTGATGAATGTGAAGAAATTCTAAATGGAATTAAGGATGTTTATGAAGAATATCATGACGTTAAATATACTGATGAAGCTATTAAATCATCTATTGAACTCTCTTCAAAATATATAAATGATAGATTCTTACCAGATAAAGCTATAGATGTAATTGATGAAACAGGTGCATTATTAAATATCAATAGAAAAAAAGATAAAACAATTAAAGTTTCAAAGAATGATATTGAAATGACCATATCAAAAATCACTAAAATACCAGAACAAACAATCACAACCAGCGATAAAAAAGACCTTAAGAATTTAGAAGAAAATTTAAAAAGAGTTATTTTTGGTCAAGATAAGGCAGTTGAGACATTATCTAATGCTATCAAGTTATCAAGGGTAGGTCTCAGAGACGAAAATAAGACTATTGGCTCGTTTTTGTTTACAGGCCCAACTGGAGTAGGTAAAACAGAAATATCTAAACAATTATCTGAAATACTTGGTATTGATCTTGTTAGATTTGATATGAGTGAATATATGGAAAGACATACTGTATCTAGATTAATAGGAGCTCCTCCAGGTTATGTTGGGTTTGATCAAGGCGGTCTTTTAACCGAAGCAATAGTCAAATCACCTCATTGTGTTCTGTTGTTAGATGAAATTGAGAAAGCTCATCCAGATATTTTCAATATACTTCTTCAGGTAATGGATGCAGGCCAATTAACTGATAACAATGGCCGTAAATCAGATTTTAGAAATGTAATATTAATAATGACGACAAATATTGGTGCTGAACTTTTAAGTAAAAGAAATATTGGTTTTGCAGAATCATCCAATGAATCAGATGCCATGAACTCACTTAAAAGACTATTCTCACCCGAGTTTAGAAATAGACTTGATGAAACAATACAATTTAATTACTTAGATAAGAGTGTCATATTATCAATTGTTGATAAGTTTCTTACCAAACTTCAAGCACAACTTGATAAAAGAAATGTTGAAATACAAGTTACGAAAAAAGTTATCGAATGGATTGCTGACAATGGATATGACAAAGAAATGGGTGCGAGGCCTATGGAGAGGTTTATTTCTCAAAACATTAAAAAACCTCTCGTAGACAAATTATTATTTGGAAATCTTAAAAGCGGTGGATTAATTAAATTAGATATTGAAAAGGGTAAGCTAAAATTTACCGATACTAAGACAAAGGTAAAAGCCTAAATTATCTGCCTCTAAAAGTAATTCTTCCAACAGTCAAATCGTAAGGCGTCATTTCAACTTTTACTTTGTCACCAGTAAGAATTCTAATATAGTGTTTTCTCATTTTTCCTGAGATATGAGCTGTAATGATGTGATCATTTTCTAACTTTACTTTAAACTTAGTATTTGGAAGAGTTTCAATAACTTCTCCTTCAAATTCTAACTGATCTTCTTTTGACATGTGTACATTCTACACTATAAGAATATCTTGTTATTACTTATCTTTATCTATTTTTAAATAGAAAAATAAAAGAAACTGATTGAATAATGGCAATAATAAGAAATACAAATATATTTGCCGGTATACCAAAGGGATTTGGTTCTTCTATACCTTCACCAATTGGAACGCCACCATAAAGTGACATTGTAAATATTGCTGAAAAAAAACCTAACACAATACATGAACTAAGTAATGCTGGTAATAATAAATAATTACTTATCCATAAAAGATATAAACCTATTGCCGCTATGAATATATTTGTTGATAATCTCCATACCTCATGAACTCTTGAATGAGCATCCCAATTAGTATTTAGTAAATGTGTGCTGCCAGTATCGACAATTAATGGAAGTATAGTCCCTAACAGAAGGCATATTGTAGTTAAATACTTACTTGTCATCCTTAGGCATTCTAGCTTTTAGAAATTCAGGTAAATAATCTGTGTTTGAATGGTTATTCATCTTTATACATTTGTTTTCTAGTGTACCAATTCCTTCAATAGTTGTTTTTAAGATATCACCATCTTTTAGAAATTTACCCTGAGTTGCGCCAACACCCTCAGGCGTACCTGTGAAAATAACATCACCAGTATTTAAAGTTATAAATTCAGATATATATGAAATTAAATATGGAATATCAAATATTAAATCGTTAGTGAGTGTTTCTTGTCTTAATTCATCATTTACCCAACATTGAAGTTTTAAGGATTCCTTATTATCAAATAAATCTGTTGATACTAAATATGGTCCTATTGGTCCGAAAGTATCAAATGACTTACCTAAATTGAATTGTGGTGGTGTTGCATGAAATTGAACAGGTCTATCAGATATATCTTGTCCAACGCACAAACCAGCAACATGTTGCCATGCATCTTCCTTGCTTATATCTTTTCCACCCTTACCAATAACAAAAACTAGTTCAGCCTCATAATCTACCATATCACTTTTCATACATATGTCTGACTTAGGGCCAGAGATGCATGTTGAATGTTTTGTAAAAATCATAGGGAAGGGAGGTATCTCTAGATTAGATTCCTCCGCATGTTTTTTATAATTTAAACCAACAGCAAAAACATTTATTGGTATTATCGGTGGATCCAAACTTATATCACTTAAATTACCAGAGGGCTCATAATCATTTAAATTTATATAAAGTTGACTTAACTTCTCAGTGTCAGATAGAGCTTTAAGAGAATTAGATGAAATGTCACCATTTGAGATAGTGTTTACATCATAATATTTATCATCTTTTATAAATATTGCTCTTCCAGAATTGCTTCCTAATTTATACCCCATAAAATACCTCTCAAAAATGAAACTATATATTAGTCATTTGGATAAAATAATACAACTTCCTAAGGAAAATAGAAGCGATTTATAAGACAATCTATATTTGGAAAATATATATAAATTATGTAAACTAACCATATGGATAGAAATTTTTATTAGTTTAAATATAGGGGGAATTTATGTATTCATCATTAGTTAAAAAAATATTATTACTTTCAATATTTACATTACCTTTTAGTGTTTTATCTCAAGATGGTGGTGGAATCGAAGAAGTTGTAGTTACTGCTGAAAAAAGAGAACAAAATTTGCAAGATGTACCATCTTCAATCACAGCAGTTTCTGACACTGAAATGGAAAGAGGTACTTACCAAAATATATTTGATCTTCAAACTTCTGTACCAAGTTTAGTAGTTGGTTCTGCTGGTGCTTCAAGACCGTTCTTTTTTATAAGAGGTGTTGGAAGTCGTAAATTTGATCCAGGTACTGAGGGTGCTGTGGGTGTTTTCGTTGATGAAATTTATAATACTCGTTTCACTAACTCAATGATGGACCTTGTTGATTTAGATAGAGTAGAAGTTTTAAAAGGACCTCAAGGTACTCTTTATGGAAGAAATACTATTGGTGGTGCAATAGCTCTATATACAAAAAAACCAACACAGGAGACTGAAGGTAAAGTTAAAGTTGGATTTGGTAATGAAGGATATAATAAATTAGCCGCTACATATTCTGGTGGAATTACAGATTCAATGGTAGGAAGAATAGCATTTTCAACAAAAACTGATGAAGGTTA
>SHBF01000001.1 GCA_004212975.1 SAR86 cluster bacterium | reverse complement strand
GTTTTGATATTGCGAGACTTAACGGACCAAATCCTGTTATCCATGTTACTCCAACACCATAAGAATATCTTAAGTCTTCAAGTGCAGGCTTATAACAATTGATTTGATAATCTTTACAGTTATCTGAAAAAACATTTCCAAAATCAAAGAAAAAAGCGGATCTTAAAGATCTTTGATCTTCAATAAACGGAAGTCTAAATATTAGTTGCATACTGCCTTCAACCTTAATGTTTCCACCAATTGGCCTGTCTCTGTATCTTGAAGTAGAACCAGCATATGGATTTATATAAGGTGCATCTAACTCACCATCTCCGTCAGTATCAATAAGATTTGGGCACGTTTTATCTTCGTAATTAAATTCATAACAAGGTGCGTCTGTACTTCTAGGTCCAAGTGTATTTGATTCAAACCCTCTTAAAGATCTAGGTCCACCAGCATAAAAGTTTTGAAAAAAAGGTGTTTCTTCAGTCTCACCATAAGCATCTAAATATCCCAATTCACCACTAAAACCAAAGACAAAATTAGAAGAAAGCGGCCTATAATATCTTTGTCTAATACTTGATCTGTAATAGCTTAAATCACTTCCTGGAACAGTAGTGCTTAAACTTATGACTGTAGATGAGCCAGCTGTTGGAAATAATCCTCTATTTAAAGTTATTCTTTGCCATGAAAATTGAACAGAGAGTGTTTCAAAAATATTTCCTTCGGCTGAAACAAAATCATAGATTTCTAGAGCAGGTAAAGTACCAACATCTATATCAGTTTTATCATATGTAATATTAAATCCTAATCTTGTTATGTCTGAGGTTGGATAACCAAATTGTGCTCCAAATCCATTTGAGTTTGTAAGGTAATTCGCAACATTAAATTCACCATAATCCGTTTCTCTAAAATATACATTGTAGCCAAGGCTTACACCATCTTTAGTAGCATATGGATTCATGAATGATAGGTTGTACATCTCGCTGTAAATATTTTTATTAATTCCAATACCAACAGTGTTACCACTACCAAGAAAATTCTGTTCCTGTAAGTTGAAACCAAGCATCAAACCAAAATCACTATAGCCTATATTGCCTCCTACACTTCCAGTGGTCTCTTCATCGACACTGTAGACAATATCAATTTGATCTTCAGTTCCAACAACTGGAATAGTCTCAACATTTACTTCTTTAAAATATCCAAGCCTTTCAAGTCTAACTTTCCCAGCTTCGATACTATTATCTGAGGTCCATGCACCCTCAAATTGTCTCATTTCTCTTCTTAATACATAGTCTTGGGTAACATCATTACCTGTAAAGAGAATTTTCCTTGTGTATGTTTTGTTTCCCGGTATGACTGTAAATATAAGCTTAACCTCATTTGAATCATCGGTAATTTCAGTATCTCCTTTTACCTCTGCAAATGCATAACCTCTGTTTCCGAGAACATTAACAAAAAATTCTTCTATTGACGTTATTTGAGCTTGAGAATAAGTTTGATCCTTAAGACTATTTACAATTTCAATATAGACCTCCTCTTCGAAAGGTATTTCCCCAATCACATCAACATCATTAATAGTATATTTTTCACCTTCATTAACGTTATAGGTGATAAAGATTGATTTCTTATCTCTGGATAAACTTATCTGTGAGGATTCAATAGAAAACTTTAAGTATCCTCTATCTCTATAATATGATTCCAAAGTTTCTAAATCACCAACAAGTTTTTCTCTTGAATATTGATTATTACTTGATAAAAAAGAAAAGAATGAGCCTTCAGATAATTCAAAACTATCAAGCAACTCATCATCAGTAAATGTTTCATTGCCAATTATTGCAATTTTTTTAATTTTTGCGCTATTACCCTCATCAACTTCAATACTAATTTCAAGTCTATTCCTTGGCTTAAAAATTTCATTAATTTCTACGTCAGCTCCGTATCTTCCATTTGAAGCATATGATCTAACAAGTTCCGACTTAACCTTTTCAAGTGTTGATCTTTTATAAACCTCTCCCTCTTTAATGCCAACACCATCTAGACTTTCCAATAGCTGTTCAGTTTTAAGAGCTTTGTTACCAGAAATTTCAATTAATGATATTGAGGGCCTTTCAACAACAGTAATAATAAGAGTATTTCCATCTTTACCGATTTGAATATCATCGAATTGTTCAGTTGAAAAAAGATATCTAACAATATCATTGGACTTCCTTATATCAATTCTGTCTCCAACACTAATAGGTATAACATTAAAGATGCTACCTGTAGAAACTCTTTGTAGTCCAATTATTCTAATATCACTTACTAAAAATTCATCAAAAGCATTAAGATTTAGGCTAAGTAAAAATGATAAAAAGATAATTTTTAAATTCTTCATTTATAAAGCCTATAGAAATCTTGATATGTCATTAAAAATTGCAAAAACCATAAGCATGACAACAATTGCTGCGCCACCAGTGTAAATTATGTTTTCTGCCTTTTCAGGTAACGGTTTTCCTCTTATTGCCTCAATTCCAAGTAAAGTGAGCTGTCCCCCGTCCAACACTGGAATTGGTAATAAATTAAGCACTGCTAGACTGATACTTAAGAGTGCCATCAAATACATGAATGGTAAAAATCCTGCTTGAGCAGTATCTCCTGCCATTTGAGCAATGCCAATTGGACCACTTAAATTTTCGGTACCCATATTTCCACTGATCATTTTTCCTATAAACTGGAGAGTCTTCACACTTAAGTTGTATGTTTCATAAACACCTTTTAATAGTGACTGATATAAGCCTCTTGATGTTCCAAAAGATACTCCGAGCATGCCAACAATCTTATCTTCCCTGCTCTGAGACCCAATATCTACCGGTAAATAAATAATTTTGCCATCTCTTTCAATCTTAAACTCAACGTTATTATTTGGATTTTCTGAAACCTGCTTTTGAATATCTGAGGCAAAGTTAATATTGGCATCTCCTATTTTCAATATCCTATCGTTGGATTTTATTCCAGCATTGTCTGCGGACCCACTTGGAATTACTTTACCAATTATTGGCTGCATTAAATATGAAATATCAACTCCGAGATATTCAGTTGGATTACTTTGAGATTCAGAGGTTGGTAAAAAATTACTTACTTTAACTAAAATATTTATGGAATTTTCAAGTCCGTCCCGAGCTACTTCAAAACTTAAATCACCTGTATATCCCGCATAAGTTAGTAATTCCAAATTAACGTCTTTTGCTTCTTTAACAGACGTATTATTTATTGATAATATTTGATCATTAATCTCAAATGATTCATCGGATGAGTATGTTATTTGCTGATTAGCTGAATTTACTACAGGTACAATTTTAGGATCTGCAGTGTTTAAGAAAATACCTGTAAATATAAAAATTGATAAAAGAAAGTTAGCTAATGGTCCTGCAAACATAATTGAAGCTCTTTGCCATTTTGGCTTTGAATCAAATGTATTTTTTAATTGTTCCTCAGTAAGTTGGTTCGATATCTCAGGCTCAAGTTCAATTAATTTATTTGTAATCATTGAAACATATCCACCTAGGGGTATTGCTGATAGGGCAAATTCAGTTCCATGTTTATCTAGTTTTTTATAAAAAACTGGGCCCATGCCTATGGAAAATCTTTGAACATGAACTTTACACATCCTAGCAACAATAAAATGCCCAAATTCGTGGATAGTGACAAGAACTCCCAAAAGAACCAAGAAAGCTAATATGTATATTAAATACGTCATATTTGATTTATTTTAAGCAAACGATTTTACCACCTTCTGAGCATGAATGCGTGTTTGAGCGTCAACCTCATTTATTGATTCTATCGTTACTTCATTAGACACAATATTTTTATCAAAAGTTCGATATATAACTTCATAAATTTCATTAAAGTTAATTTTTTTATTTAAAAAACTTTCCACAGCAATTTCATTAGCAGCATTAAATACAGTTCCTAGAAATCCACCTTTATTACATACATCTCTTGCAATATCTTGAATCTTCGATCTGTCGGACGGAAACTCTTGAAAAGATAGATTTAAGTTACTAAAGTCTAAGTCTTTAAAATCAATTGGAATTCTGTTTTCTTCAGAAAGAGCATGAGCAATGGGAACCCTCATGTCAGGAGAACTCATCTGGCATATACTTGAGCCATCTATATATGTGACTATTGAGTGTATTATGCTTTGTGGATGAATGACTAAATCAAAATATTTTTCATCTAAATCAAATAAATATCTAGCTTCAATAAGTTCTAAGCATTTATTAACTAAAGTAGCAGAATCGATCGTAACTTTGCTTCCCATCTTCCAATTAGGATGTATAAGAGCATCCTCTACAGTAACATGCTGTAACTCTTTAATAGAGGCATTAATAAAAGGCCCACCAGATGCAGTAATAGTAATACTCTTTACATCTTCAGTACCCTTCTCACCGGATAAACATTGAAAAATTGCATTATGCTCGCTATCAATTGGGATAATTTTAGTATTATTCTCTTTTGCTAGAGGTAAAATTAAGTCTCCGCCTGCAACAATACTTTCTTTATTTGCTAATAAAATCTTTTTTCCTGTCTTGGATGCAATATATGCAGTTTTTAAGCCCGCAAATCCAGATGTAGCACATACAATAATGTCGACATCATCTCTATTAATTAGTCTTTCAAGCTCCTCATCACCACTTAAATATCTTTCCTTATCTTTACTGCAAAGACTTTTAAATGAATCATGGTCTTCAATATAAACGTATTCAGGTGAATGTTTTTCTAATATTTCTTGATATCGTGAAACATTTTTGTTGAAAGATATGCCAATTAAATTTAATGATTCTTTATTTTGAGAAATGACACTAAGAACACTTTTTCCAATGCTACCTGTAGCTCCTAGTAAAAGAACATTCTTCATAATAATAAAATTAATACTGGAGTTGCTATAAGATGAGAATCTATTCTATCTAGAATTCCTCCATGACCTGGAAGAATTGAACCTGTATCTTTAACTCCTGATTGTCTTTTGAAATAACTTATTAGTAAATCTCCGATAAATGCCAAAAATCCTCCCAACATAAAAATAAGTGGTAGAAAATTGATTTCAAATATATGGCCACATATCAATCCAAAAATTATGGATCCACTCATACCTCCAGCCAAACCCTCAAGAGTTTTATTAGGGCTAATCTTTTTTACAATAAAATTAGCTCCAAACTTAGTTCCGATGACGTAAGCAAATGTATCAAAAATTGCTGTATTCATAATAATTAATACATACAAAAGATAAAAATTTTCATTTAATAACATATAAAAGATTGAACATGAACCGAAGCCGAAAATAAGAAATAATCCTAAAAAAAGATGTTCAAATTTATTTGTTACCCACTCAAATATTCCTAAAATACAAACAAAGGATATTGCTAATGAAAATATCCAAATATTTTCTAAATAAATGATTAAAAAGATAATCAGAACTAATAATAACGATGTAGCAAGTCTTGTAAGCATTGTATTCATTTTCTTTTGCCAAATCTTCTATTAATTTTTTTAAAATTATCAATACATTTTAAAAAGTCTTTCCTATTAAAATCAGGCCAATATTTATTAACAAACATTATCTCAGCATATGCTATTTGATAAAGAAGAAAATTGCTTATTCTGTTATCACCGCCAGTTCTAATTAATAGGTCTATGTCTTCAACTGGAACGGATGATGCATTATGTATAACTTTTTCATTAATATCTTCTATTTTGATTTGTTTAGCCAAAACACTTGATGCTATTTTTTTAGTTATGTCCACAATATCTTGCTTGCCACCGTATCCAAGGGCAACGTTCAAGTCTAGCTTACTCTTTTTTATGTGCGTTTCTTGTTCCGCATAATCTATCTTATCAATGACTTTTTTTCCAAAGTCGTATGTGTGTCCAAAAAACTTTAGCCTTACTCTCTGCTCTTTTAGTTCGGGAACTTGATCATTGATTGCATCAATAACTAATTTTTTAATAGCGGTAACCTCAGTTTTAGGTCTTTTCCAGTTCTCAGTACTAAAAGCGTAGATTGTTAAAGATGATAGATCTTGCTTGACTGATTCCTCAACTATATCTTTTACAATGCTCACTCCTTTCTTGTGACCTTCACTAATTTTTAAAGAGTTTTTAATGGCCCATCTTCCATTGCCATCCATAATTATAGCGACGTGTTTTGGTGTATTAATTTTGCTAGTATTAGCCATATAAGGCCACTAAATTTCGAGTAAGTCTGATTCTTTATTTTTTAAATCTGAATCAACAATTGAAATGAATTTGTCAGTTTCTTTTTGAATTAAATCTTCAATTCTTCTCAACTCGTCTTCTGAAATTTCAGATGATTGTTGTTTTTCTTTTGCTGCTTGGTTGGCATCTCTTCTAATATTTCTGATAGAAACTCTTGAGTTTTCAGCTTCTGCTCTAGCTTGTTTTATGTAATCCTGTCTTGTTTCTTCTGTTAAAGCAGGCATAGTGACTCTAATTAAGTCACCGCTTGTACTAGGATTAAGACCAAGGTCAGAGTTTAAAATTGCTTTTTCTATTTCAGGGATTAAATTTTTATCCCACGGTGATATAACTATAGATCTACCCTCTTCAATACTTATATTAGATGTTTGATTGATAGGAGTCATATTCCCATAATAATCTACGTTTACATCATCAAGTATTGCTGGATTCGCTCTTCCAGTTCTTATTTTGTTAAAGGCGCTTCTGAGAGCGGATAATGATTTATCCATTCTTTGCGTTACATCATTTAGTAAATTTTCCATATTAAGATATAAGTGTACCTACTTTTTTGCCACAAATTATGTCTTTTAATGCATTATGGTTATTTACATTAAAAACATTTATAGGTAATCCGTGATCTCTTGCGAGTGTTAGAGCTGTAGCATCCATAACTTTAAGATTTTTTGATATGGCATCATCAAATGATAAAGCATCAAAAAATTTTGCATCTTTATTTAATTCTGGATCAGAGTCATACACTCCATCAACTCTTGTTGCTTTTAACATAAGGTCAGCCTGAGTTTCTATTGCTCTCAAACACCCGGCTGTATCTGTTGTAAAAAATGGATTTCCTGTTCCAGCTGTAAATATTACAACATACCCGTCACTTAATAATTGAATGGCTAATCTTCTATCATAATGTTCAACAATACCTGACATAGATATTGCAGACATAACTCTTGTTTTAATTCCAGCTCTTTCGAGAGAATCTCTTAAAGCAATTCCATTCATAACAGTTGCTAACATTCCCATATGATCACCAGCAACCCTGTCCATTCCAGCTTTATTTAATTTTTCTCCCCTAAAAAGATTTCCACCACCAATAACAATGCCAATTTCTGCATCTAATTCTTTGCAAGACTTAACTGAGCTTGCCATTCCATCTAATATTTTTGGATCAATGCCTTGTTTTTCATTTCCAGCAACAGATTCTCCACTAAATTTAAGCAGAATTCTTTTATGCTCTAACTTAGACATAATTTACTTTAACTGTTCTGCAACCTCTTCAGCGAAATCTTTTGTCTCAACCTCGATTCCCTCACCAACTTTTAATCTAGCAAACTCAACAATTGTTGCGCCACCCTTTTCTAAATACTCTTGAACTGTAATGTCAGGATCTTTAACAAAATTTTGAGAAATTAATGAAACCTCTGATAAGAATCTCTTAATCTTCCCATCAACCATTTTATCCATAATATCCTGTGGTTTACCAGAATCTTGAGCTTGATTTTGATATATTGCTTTTTCCCTCTCAAGTACATCTTTATCTATATCATCTTGAGATAAACATAAAGGGTTAAAAGCCGACACATGCATTGCAATATCTTTTGCTATTTCATCACTTCCGTCCTTTGTAACAACCAATGAACCAAGTTTTGAATCAGAATGAATATAGATGCCAATGTTCATAGTTGAATCAAATTCAAGAGTAACAACTCTTCTAATTTGAATATTTTCGCCAATGGTTTGAACTAATGCTTTTCTGTCATCTTCCAGTGAGGACTCTTTAAGAACCGAAGCTTCAAAGATTTTATTTTTTGAAATATATTCTTTTACCTTTTCACCAAAAGATAAAAAGTTTGCATCTTTTGCAGCAAAATCTGTTTCTGAATTTAACTCTACCAAAGTTGCATAATCTTCATTTACAGATACGACCAAGATTCCATCTGCTGCAACTCTTGAAGATTTTTTTTCTGCTTTAAGCGCACTATTTGATCGTAAAAGATCAAGAGCTTTTTCTATATCGCCTTCACATTCAACAAGTGCTTTTTTGCAGTCCATCATTGCAACACCAGTCATATCTCTTAACTCTTTTACTTGTGATGCTTTAATTTCCACTATCACTTATCCTCTTCATTAGTATCTTCAGGTGGAGTATCATCCGAAAGTTCTTGGTCAACCTCGGTCGATTCCATATCAGCTTTAACTTCTTTTTCAGCTTCATTATCAGCACTTGGAGCATCTGCAACTTCTTCTTGATTATCTTCAATTGTTACTTCAGAATCATCTTTTTTAACTTTTTGAATAACTGGTGCATCAGATTTAGGAGCAAATCCCTTTGCAGATTCTATACCTCTAGCGCAGGCATCTGAGATAACTTTAGTAATTAGCCTAATTGATCTTATTGCATCATCATTAGCGGGGATAATAGTATCGATACCATCTGGGTCAGAGTTTGTATCAACTATTCCAATAACTGGAATACCCATTTTTTTTGCCTCAAGTACTGCAATCTTTTCATACTTTACATCAACAACAAAAATTGCATCAGGCAAACCTTTCATATCTTTTATACCGCCAACGCTAGCCTTTAATTTTGTATATTCTTTTTGAATTTCTACCGCTTCCTTTTTAATTAGCTTTTCAATTCTTCCTGAAGAAATCATTTCTTCAATATCTATAAGTCTTCTAATAGAGCCTCTAATTGTCTTCCAGTTTGTAAGGGTTCCGCCTAACCATCTTTTATCAACATAAGGCAACCCTATTTGAGATGCTTCTTCCTTAATTGTTTTGCTTGCAGACCTTTTTGTACCAACAAATAAAATTTTATTACCCTTTGAACATATATCCTCAACTTTAGATGCAGCTGCACTTAAATGTTCTTGAGTAATCTCTAGGTTAATAATACTAATTTGTTTTCTGGTATCAAAAATATAATCATTCATTTTTGGATTCCAGAATCTTTGTTGATGGCCGAAGTGAACTCCTGCTTGAAGCAGGTCTTTAATTGATACTATACTCAATTTTTATCTCCTTTGGGGTTATTCTCCGATTCTTAGTAAAGCAAACTTTTAAAGCACCCCACTTTACAAAAAACAGAATCTTCGTAGTTAAAGTTTGTGTATTCTATAGAAAAATAATTAATATTTAAAGCTTTGATCTAATTAATAATCCTCTCAAAAGTATATAAATCCGGTTGAAGCTTGATTACCTTCTTCGCACAATATAGGGCTCCATTCCCAAAAATATCTCTAGAGATTGCTTTATGCGTATAGGTGTATGTAACATCTTTATCTATAAAGATAACTTTATGTATTCCACTTATATCATCTTTTCTGTGAGAAACAGTTTTAGATAAGCTGATTAGATTGAGTGTATCTTCATCTTTAATTAAATTTTCAATTTCAATTGCAGTACCTGATGGTTTATCTAGCTTCTTTAAATGATGAGTTTCTTCAATAGAACAATTAACTCTGTTTTTATTTTTTTTTATAAAGCTTTTTAAAGAATCTTTTAATTGATAAACACCGATACTCATATTTGCTGCTAGAACTATAGGTAATGTTTTAGAAGCAATATCTATATTTTCTAATACATCTTTATTTAACCCTGTAGTTCCAATGACCATAGGAATATTATGTTTTAAACAACTGTTAATAATTTTCTTAGTTGATGTGGGATGAGAAAAGTCTAAAACGACATCTGCAGAGGTTAAATTGTCAGTAACTTTAAATTCATCATTTTCATTCACTAAATCATTTATAGTTGTGCCCATCCTTCCAGAACTGCCATTTATATATAATTCAATCATTTTTGACCTTAGAAATTGCTTTCAAGAAGGTGTCTGTACCTGGATAGTTCTTTGATTTATCTAAGGATGCACTCAGTTGATTTAAAAGCTTCATTTGATCTTTATTTAAGTTAGAAGGTGTCTCAACAACGACTCTACATAATATATCGCCTCTTCTTCTATCTCTAACCACCGAGGCTCCCTTTCCTTTAATTCTAAAAACTTTTCCTGTTTGAGTGTTTGCTGGGATTTTTAATGAGATGGATTTCTCTAATGTTGGTATCTTAATAGAGCCCCCAATTACAGAAATTTCAAAAGGTATTGGAGCTTCTATATACAAATGTCTTCCATCTCTTTCAAAAATTGGATCGTTGTTAACTCTAATAGCAACATAAAGATCGCCAGATTGACCACCCTTCATCCACTCTCCTTCGCCTGAAAGCCTTACTTTATCTCCATTATCAACTCCAGCTGGAATATTTACTGAAAGAGTTTTGTTATCTTTAATAGCTCCTGCCCCCCTACACGTTTTACAAATGTTTTTAATTACTTGTCCATTTCCAGAACAAACTGAGCAGGTTTGTTGAACTGAAAAAAATCCTTGTTGCATTCTAATTTGACCAGAACCTCCACAATTTGAACACGTAATTGGACTAGATCCTTTTTCAGCACCTGATCCAGAACAATCTGAACATTGGGTATGCGAGGGAATTTTTATTTTCTTTTGTATTCCTAAGACCGCATCTTTAAGATCTAAATCAAGATTGTATTGAAGATCCGAACCCCTCCTTTGTCTTCTGGATTGAGACCTAGTTCCAAATACATCTCCAAAAATGTCACCAAAAATATCATTGATATTTATATCATTAAAGTTTGGTCCTCCGCCTCCCATACCTTCAACACCAGAATGTCCAAATTGGTCATACGCAGATTTTTTTTGAGGATCTGAAAGAACATCATAGGCTTCAGCAGCTTCTTTAAATTTTTCTGCTGCTCCTGGGTTATCTGGATTTCTATCTGGGTGATATTTCATAGCCTTCTTTTTGAAGGCCTTTTTTAATTCATTTGATGAAGCATCACGAGAGACTTCAAGAGTTTCATAGTAGTCTCTCTTAGGCATGATAAATCTTTACTTTTCTTCTTCTTTTACTTCCTCAAATTCAGCATCAACAGTATTTTCGGTAGAACTGTCTTCATCTGTATTAGTATCAGATTGTCCTTCTGCGCTTTCCTGTTTATATAGTTTTTGAGTTAGTGGTGTTAGAACATCATTTAGATTTTTTGTTGCAGACTCAATTGCTTCGATATCTTCAGATGATATTGCTTCCTCTAATCCTTTGAGCGCCTCTTCTACTTGATTCTTTTCTTCATCTTCAAGTTTATCCTCTGATTCCTCAATAGTTTTTCTTGTGGCATGAACCAACATATCGGCATTATTTTTAGCTTTTACTAGTTCTTCAAATTTCTTATCATCTTCAGCATTTGCCTCAGCATCTTTTACCATCTTTTCTATATCTTCGTCTGATAATCCGCTAGATGCTTTAATAACAATTGATTGTTCTTTACCAGTATTCTTATCTTTTGCTGAAACATTCAAAATTCCATTTGCATCAAGATCAAATGATACTTCAATTTGTGGAACTCCTCTTGCTGCCGCAGGTATGTCAGTTAGATTGAATTGGCCTAAAGATTTATTCTGAGCAGCCTGAGTTCTTTCTCCTTGAATGACATGAACTGTAACGGCAGTTTGGTTATCTTCGGCTGTCGAAAATATCTGAGATTTTTGAGTAGGAATAGTAGTATTTTTTTCAATAAGTGGGGTAGCTACTCCACCTAGAGTTTCAATACCAAGTGTTAATGGAGTAACATCTAAAAGCAATACATCAGTTGTATCTCCAGATAAAACTGAACCTTGAATGGCAGCGCCAACAGCTACTGCTTCATCAGGATTTAAATCTTTTCTAGGATCTTTACCAAAAAAATCTGCAACTTTCTTTTGAACAAGTGGCATCCTTGTTTGTCCACCAACGAGCAAAATCTCATTTATGTCTCCCTTTGATATTTTTGCATCCTTGAGTGCAAGTTTAAGAGGCTCGAGGCTTTTATCAACCAAATCCTCTACAAGAGACTCTAATTTAGCTCTAGTAATCTTGTGGACAAAATGTTTTGGCCCAGAACTATCAGCAGTTATATAGGGCAAATTAACTTCTGTTTGCTCAGATGAAGATAGTTCAATTTTGGCCTTTTCAGCAGCTTCTTTTAATCTTTGAAGCGCAAGAGGATCACTTTTCAAATCAAATCCAGATTCCTCTTTAAATTTATCAACAAAATAATCAATCAATCTTAGATCGAAATCTTCACCGCCTAGAAAAGTGTCTCCATTTGTAGATAAAACTTCAAATTGATGCTCTCCATCAACGTCAGATATTTCAATAATAGATATATCAAAAGTTCCTCCTCCAAGATCGTATACTGCTACCGTTGAATCTCCCTTGCCTTTATCAAGACCATACGCAAGCGCTGCTGCAGTAGGTTCATTGATAATTCTTTTAACATCTAAGCCTGCAATTTTTCCTGCATCTTTCGTTGCCTGTCTTTGTGAATCGTTAAAATAAGCTGGTACGGTAATTACTGCTTCTTTTACTTCATGCCCGAGATAATCTTCAGCAGTTTTCTTCATCTTTTTAAGAACTTCTGCAGCAACCTGTGGTGGGGCTAATTGTTTTTTTGATGCCTCAACCCAAGCATCACCATTATCTGCTTTAACAATTTTATAGGGAACCATGTCAGCATCCTTACTAACAACTTCATCATCGAATGTTCTACCTATTAATCTTTTGATTGCATACAAGGTGTTTTCAGGATTAGTAACAGCTTGTCTTTTAGCTGGCAGTCCAACAAGAACTTCATCGTTATCTGTATATGCAATCACAGACGGCGTTGTTCTTGCACCCTCAGCATTTTCAATAACTTTTTGTTGCTGGCCTTCAACAACAGCAACACAGCTATTAGTTGTTCCTAAATCAATTCCTATAATTTTTGACATACTTTTTCCTCTAATTTTTAATCACAGTCACTCTTGCCGGTCTTAAGACTCTTGAGTGCAGTTCCCAGCCCCTTTGAAAAATATTTCCAACAAAGCCGTCTTTCTTGTTTTTATCTTTCTCCATTGAAACAGCCTCATGTTTTTCTGGATTAAATTCTTCACTATCCGGATAGATAGGTACCATTCCGAATTTATCAAGAGTTGATTCAAAAGATTTTAAAGTTAATTCAATACCCTCTTTGTCCTCTTTTGAGGAATTCTCAGACAAATTATTTAATGCATTCTCTAAGTTATCTATTATGGGCAAAAGCTCCATGAGCAGTCTCTCAGTTCCATATTTATGAGCTTTTTCAACTTCTGTTAATGTTCTTTTTAAAGCATTATCAAGGTCAGCATTAGCACGAAGTAATAGTCCTTCAAGCTCCTCTTTTTTATCAACAAGCTCTTCATATGTTGGTGTACCAACATTTTCAACTTCATCCTGAGAATCATCACTTACATCAGAATCTTCCCCAGATCCATTTAATGAAAGCTCTTCATCAAGAGAATTTTCTTCAACAGATTTATCTTTTTCACTCATAAAATATCCCTATACCACCATATATTGGGATATTAATTATCAGTTCAAGGGGTTTTGACTAATCTAATTTTTTAACGTGAAGCACGAGATTATGATCAACTAATTGATATCCAGCATCTTCGGCAATAGAGTTTAGCCTTTCAATTAATTCATTATCCCGAAATTCTAAGACCTTCCCAGATTCTACATCAACCATATGCTCATGACTTTCTTCTATTACTTCATAAACAGCATGACTGCCTTCAAAGTGATGTTTTTTAACTATTCCAGCAGTTTCGAACTGAGTAAGGACTCTGTATACAGAAGCAAGACCAATATTTTCACCTCTGTTTAGAAGTTCTTTATATATATCTTCAGCACTAAAATGTGCTTCTTCTTGAATAGCAGTAGATTCTAAGACTTCCATAATTTTTATTCTAGGCAATGTAGCCTTAAGACCTGCTTTTTTCAGTTCTTTTGTTTGGTTCATTTAACTTTAGTATAGTACAGTTTTCAAAATTATATTATGCTCTTGCATAACAAAAGATAATATAAGGTAAGTATAATCAAAGTTTGTTATGAAAAGTATATTGACTAAAAATTTTTTAAATAAGTTATTTGCCTACTTTTTAGTATTAATAATTTCATCTTGTGCATCATTAACGCCATACAAGGTCCCTATTTTGCAAGGAAATATTTTTGATGAAGATGATATGTCCAAATTGAGTGAAGGTTTAACTAAAGAACAAGTTCAGTTCATATTTGGAACAGCTTTAATTAAAGATCCTTTTCATTCAAATCGATGGGATTATTATTACTCGATTCAAGTGGGCGATGAGCTTTTGGATGAAATGAAATTATCTATAAACTTTAACAGTGAAGGTCTCGTAGATAATTGGACTATTGAAGATCTATCGGAATAATTAAACCTTTGAGAGCCGATCCAAAAAGGCTTCTAATAAAATTTCACAAAAACTGTCAATTGCCTTCTCAGGCAGCAAATTATTCAACAATATAGGAAGTTCGAATTCTGCACTGAATTCGATTAGAGTTTCATAGTTGTCTTTTTTAGAAATATTCCACTCTCCTTTAAAGGAATTAAAAGGGCCATCAATTTGTTCAATTTTGATTTTATTTTCTAGCAAAATGTTCTTTGATCTAATTTCATAATCCCTCAGCAAAAAACTAAATTCCAATTTACCAATCTCAAATTGATCATTTTTTTCTATAAGCTCTGACTTTGAGCAGCCAGGTATATATGAAGAATAGTTTTCAAAGTTTGCGATTTGACCGTAAACTTTTGAAAAGTCTTCAGTCACTGACTTTAAAAAATGAATCTTACGGGGCACTCTAAAGGATCTGTGAAATAAATATTGAAGCAACACTTATTGGAGCTATGAATTTTATAAAAAATCTCCATAGCTTATAAATAATTTGATTAACATAACCTACTTCATTAGTAATAAGTTCTTTTTTCATAAACCAACCAACAAATATTGCAATCATCATTCCACCCAGAGGTAGCAAAATTTGATTAGCAATAAAATCCATTGAATCTAAAAAATTTCTGCCAGGAGTGAGGTTAAATTCAGACAAAACATTAAAACTCAATGCTGTTCCAATACCTAAACTCCAAGCGAAAAAAGAAATAGCTAAGGCAGAGTATTTCCTTGATAAAAAGCCTTCTTCAGATAAATAAGCCACACCAGGCTCAAGCAATGAAATGGAAGAGCTTAAGGCTGCAATAGACAACAATATGAAGAAAAAAGCACCAATTATTTGACCAAATTGCATTTGGTTAAATGCAGATAACATTGATACAAAAACAAGCCCTGGTCCGCTATTTGGTTCTAAATTGAAAGCAAAAATAATTGGAAATATTGCTAAGCCCGCTAACATAGCTACCAAGGTATCTAAAGATGCTACGGTAAAAGAAGTTGGAACTACTTTTTGATCTTTGGGCATGTATGCGCCATAAGCCATAATTGAACCCATTCCCAAACTCAAGCTAAAAAAAGCTTGGCCCATTGCACTCAAAAATGTCTCAGCCGTCACATTTGAAAAGTCTGGAGCAAATAAAAATTCCAATGTCCTAGCGAATGCTCCATTAAACATTGCATATATGACCATAAAGATTAATAAAAATCCTAACATTGGCATTAAAATTTTTACCATTCTTCCAATACCATTTTTAACACCTGCAGAAACAATCAAAAAAGTTAAAAGCATAAAAACTGTATGCCAAAATAAAAGATTATATGGTGAGGCTATGACAGAACCGAACTGATCTGATGAACTTAAAGCATCGGTGGAGAATGCAGCAATAAAAATGTAATTTAAACAAATGCCAGCAATAACGCTGTAAAAAGAAAGTATTAATACTCCTGCTGTAATTCCACTCCATCCAACAAGTTTCCAAAGTGAAGAAGTGCTTGATTGCATTGCAGTTCTTTTCATTGCATTGATTGGACTATTGCCAGCCCTCCTTCCAATAATGATCTCACTAATCATGATTGGGACTCCTATCATGACGATACATAGTAAGTAGATTAGTACAAAGGCGCCACCACCATTCGTTCCGGCTTTATAAGGAAATCCCCAGATGTTTCCTAAGCCAACAGCAGATCCTGTGGCTGCAAGTATAAATGTCCATTTTCCAATCCAGGCACCATGAGACTTTAGTTTTTTTTCCATAATTATAAATAAGGGTTGCTGTATGGATTAATCCAATAACCAATTGATATTAAAAAAGATATACATACTAGTAAAGTTAAAATTTTTCTGAATTTCTGATAATCAATATCCTTTTTATTGAAATCTTCTGTAGATCTCTCAAATACGAAAAATAAATAAAAACTAATTATTGATAAAAATAGAGAAATTAAAATAAGCTTTAAATAAGTAAGAAGTAGAATCAAACAACCCAATAAACTAAAACCAATCCCTATAGATAAGTTTAATTTTTGATTTTTTTGATCATCTCTCCATCCCCAAGCAAAGCCGCCTAAAAAGGTAATTATTATTGCGCCGTAGCCTAATTGAAAATATATAAGGGTCTTGCTGACCTCTCCACCAATAATCCAAGGTATAAGGGAAAATGTAGCAAATGGAAGAAAGCCAACATAGCCATAGGTAGATTTGATATTGGTTATATTCAATTTATTTCTTTAAAGTTATTGCACTTAGCTCTTTAGAATACATAATAAAGTATGCCTAAAGAAAAACCTTCTTTAATTGTAAAGAATAAAAATGCTTCTAGAAACTATAAATTAGATGAAAGTTTTCAAGCCGGAATTGTCTTAGAAGGTTGGGAAGTAAAATCGCTAAGACAGTCAAAGGTTGATGTAAAAAATTCATATGTAAATATCAAAAAAGGTGAGGCTTGGCTTATTGGAGTAAAAATTGATAGTCCAGCATCTTTAAAACAAGAAGATATAGATTTGACTAAATCAAGAAAACTTTTACTTCATAGAAAAGAAATCGAAAAGATAGAAAGATTGAAAGGTGAGAAAGGACTTACATGTGTTTTAACAAAAATTTACTGGAAAGATAATTTAATTAAATGTGATATTGCCATGGGCAAAGGCAAAAAGCATAGGGATCAAAGAGAGGATATCAAAAAAAGAGATTGGGAAAGAGATCAAGGAAGAATTCTTAAAAATTCAAAAAAATTCTCCTAATCGAATCAAAAAAAATATTCATGTATAATGCCTTTCCTTATGGGGGCGAATAGGGTTCGACGTTTCTACTGGACTCCGAAGCGCATGCCAAGATTGTAGTAATTCTTGTAAAACATACTACAAAAAAAATAGTTGCAAATAACGACAACTACGCCTTAGCAGCTTAATGCTAACCGATGCAAGAATTGACTGTGGTTTGAAGCATCGGCTAAACACACAGTCTAGCCAAGCTATATTGCTTGGATATAGTTTGGTAAAACTTAATCAAGCTAGCTTTTATACCCTGCTCTTCGGGTGATAAAAGTTAAAAATAATAGAATGAGCTATGCATGTAGAAGTTAGGCTGAAGGATTGACGGACGCGGGTTCAATTCCCGCCGCCTCCACCATTTTCATAATAATTCGTATAAATATAGACATATTGTCTATAGATAATTAAACTACGCATCTTAATTATGGCTAATTCAAAACAAGCAATTAAAAGAGCGAGACAAAACTCTGACAAATATAAGCTCAGACATGCACAACGCTCTGTTGTAAGAACCGCAGTAAAAGCTGTGAGAGCCGATATTGATTCTAAAGATAAGGCAAAAGCTTCAGAGTCCTTCAAAAAAGCACAAAAAGTTATCGATACAGCTGCTTCAAAAAATGTAATACACAGAAATGCAGCAGCTCGAACAAAAAGTAGATTATCAAAAGCTATTAAAGATTTAAGTTAATTCGTTCTTAGTATTAACCACTTCAGTTTCTAATGACTTCAATAAGTCTTTTGTACCCTCTCCAGTAGCAGCTGAAATAAAAAATATTTCTTTAGATTTAATTTTTAAATCTTTTTCAATTTGTTCTTTGATTGACCTTAATTGTTCTTTTTGAATCAAATCAATTTTATTGCAAATAATCCATGAAACTTTTTGAGTTAGGTCATCCTTAAATGAATCTAACTCATTCTTAAGTAAAGTAATTTGTTGCACAGGTGAAAGACTCTCGGAAGAATTTAAATCAACAAATATTAGTAAAAGCCCAGTTCTTGAAATATGTTTAAGAAATTTAATTCCCAGCCCTGCACCTTCAGAAGCCCCTTCTATTAAGCCAGGAATATCAGCAATAACGTAACTTGATTCATTTCCCTTTATTGTTCCCAGATTAGGCCTTAAAGTTGTAAATGGATAGTCACCTATTTTTGGTTTAGCTGATGATATATTATTTAAAAAAGTTGATTTGCCAGCATTTGGAAAGCCAACTAAACCTACATCGGCCAAAGATTTTAACTCTAATCTAATTGATCTCTTTTCACCCTCAAACCCAGGAGTAGATTTTCTTGGTGCTTGGTTAGTACTAGATTTAAATTTTGCATTACCCAGACCCCCATCACCGCCTTTAGCAATAATATACTCAGTGTCCTTCTTATTACAATCAATAAGCTCTTCACCTGTGGAGTTATCGTAAACAACTGTACCTAGAGGAACCTCAATATAGAGATCATCTCCTGCAGCACCAAACTTATTTTTACAAGCACCCTTTTGACCATTCTTCGCATTAAATATTTTTTTATTTTGAAAATCTACTAGAGTATTAACATTAGTATTTACTTTAAAAAAAATATCTCCACCTTTACCGCCATCGCCGCCATCAGGGCCTCCAAATGGGATATATTTTTCTCTTCTAAAGCTTGAAGCTCCAGAACCACCATCTCCTGCCTTAATTTCGAGATAGGCCTCGTCAATAAAATTCATTTTGTATTGTTATTGAGGAATAACGTTTGCTGTCTTTCTTTTTTTAGGGCCTTTGTATGTAAATTGAACAATGCCAGCAGATTTAGCGAACAATGTATCATCTTTACCAATACCAACATTTAGACCCGGATGAGTATTTGTGCCTCTTTGACGAATAAGAATTTCACCAGCTTTGACCAACTGACCACCAAATCTTTTTACACCAAGCCTTTTTGAGTTGGAATCTCTTCCGTTCTTGCTTGATCCACCTGCTTTCTTATGTGCCATTATTTACTCTCTAATTTAATATTCTTAATTTCAACCTGAGAATGCTTTGCTCGATGCCCTATTTTTCTCATACTGTGCTTTCTTCTTCTGAAGCGCAGAATAGAGATTTTATCAGCTTTCACAGTATCTTTTATTTCAGCAGTTACCTTTACATTATCAAGGTATGGTTGCCCAACCTCAACATTATCAGCGTCTACGTACAATAAAACATTATCAAAAGTAATCTTTTTACCAACTTCATCTTTTAAAAGATCAACTGATAAAATCATACCCTTTTCAACTTTATGCTGTTTACCGCCTGTTTCTATAACTGCATACATAATATAATCCTAAAAAGCTCGCAAAATATACGCTTTAATGAAGAAATTATCAATACTTAAACAGAATTTTGCATCATAAATAAGGCAATATGAAGAGAAATATCAATATTACTGAGGAATTAAAGGTTGTTGAAAAATATATAAAAAAGGACCTAAGCAAGGAAAAAACTATTTCAGGCTTATACAAATATATTTTTAGATCAAGTGGTAAAAAAATGCGAGCAAGATTAAGTCTTATTGCTTCATCTGTTAAAAATCACAAAGACAGATTTAAACTTGCATCTGTGATAGAGCTTCTTCATACAGCAACACTCGTTCATGATGATGTCGTTGATAATTCCTCAGTCAGACGAGGAGTCAAATCTGTAAATAATGTTTGGACAAATTCGCACGGAGTTTTAATTGGGGACTATATTTACTCAAAAGCTTTTATTCTCATGGTTGAAATAGGAAATAAGAATATTCTTGAAGAGCTTGCCAATGCAACAAATGACATTTCTCAAGGAGAATTAATACAACTTGATGCAATTAGGAACATCAAAATATCTTTAAATAAGCTAAAAAAAATTAGCTACTTTAAAACAGGCAGGCTTTTTGAAGCTGCAGCTAGGACAGGAGCAATACTTTCCTCTTCAAATAGGAATTATATAAACAACGTAAGTGAGTGTGCTAGGAATCTAGGAATATTATTTCAAATCCGTGATGATATGCTTGATTATTCTTCAGATTTAGAAATTGGAAAACCATCATATCAAGATCTTAGGGAAGGCAAAGTCACTTATCCGTTTTTTTATGCCTACAAAAATGGTAACACTAGAAATAAAAAGAATTTATTTGAGCTTCTTGGAAAAAATAACTTAAATCAATCAAAAGCAAAAACTCTTATTCAAAATTTGAATGGAATTCGAAAAACTCAGCAACTTGCTGAAAAATATCATGTCAAAACAGTTGACTGTGCTAATAAGATAAATGACCTAATTGTTAGAAAAGAAATGATAGAATTAGCCGATATGGCACTTAAAAGAGATAAATAATGTTTAATCCTAAAAGCTCATATAACAAAGAAGAACTAATTGCATGTTCAAATGGAGAATTATTTACAAAAAAAGGTGATGGTCGATTGCCTTCAGACTTAATGTTAATGTTCGACGAAATAGTTAATATTGATGATTTTTCAGGAAATTATAATAAAGGCTCAATTGAAGCTGTGCTAAACGTAAACCCTGATTTGTGGTTTTTTAAGTATCATTTTAAGGAAGATCCTGTCATGCCAGGATGTCTAGGTCTAGACGCTATGTGGCAACTTCTAGGATTTTACTTGTTGTGGACTGGCTTACCAGGAATTGGACGAGCTCTTGGAGCTGAAAATGTAAAGTTCTTTGGACAAGTTCTTCCAAAAGCAAAAAAAGTTGTATATAAATTAGATATTAAAAGGATTATCAATAGAGGTGCAATAGTTGGTTTAGCAGATGGTGAAATGTTTGTTGATAATAAAAAAATCTATAGCGCTGAAAAGTTAAAAGTTGGTTTATTTAAGGATCCAAGTAATTTCTGATGAGAAACGTAGTCATAACAGGAGTAGGTATTAAATCTTGTATAGGTAATGACTATGCAGAAGTACTTGCTAATCTTCAGAATGCTAAATCAGGAATTGTATTTAATGAGAAATATTCAGAGATGGGATTTAGAAGTTGTGTCTCTGGATCTGTCAATATTGATCTTTCAGAACATATTGATAGGAAATTATTAAGATTTATGGGTGAATCTGCCGGATACGCTTACTTGGCTACTAAGGATGCCCTTAAAATGGCTGGAATTGATGAAAGTCATTTAGACTCGCCAAAAATTGGTATTGTTGCAGGATCTGGAGGTGCTTCTACGAGAGTGATGTTAGAAAGTGGTGATATTGCAAGAGAGAAAGGTCCTAAAAGAATTGGACCTTATGGTGTTACAAAAAGCATGTCTAGTTCTATATCAGCAATCATAGCAACAGCACTCAAATTAAAGGGAATAAATTATTCAATTTCTTCAGCATGTGCAACCAGTGCTCATTGCATTGGTCATGCTGCAGATTTAATTAAAAGCGGCGAACAAGATGTCGTCATAGCTGGTGGAAGTGATGACGAGCATTGGAGCTCATCTTGCTTATTTGATGCCATGGGAGCACTTTCATCTAACTTCAATTCAACTCCAACGATTGCATCAAGACCATACGATTCAAATAGAGATGGATTTGTTATTTCAGGTGGAGCTGGAATGATAATTTTAGAAGATGAAGAGCATGCAAAGAAAAGAGGCGCAAATATTCTAGCTAAGCTTTCCGGTTATTTTGCAAACTCTGATGGCTATGACATGGTAGCTCCTTCTGGTGAAGGTGCATCTCGATGTATGCAAGGAGCAATTGATAATTCAAAAATAAAAATCGATTACATTAATACTCATGGTACAAGTACTCCCGTTGGAGATGTGGCAGAAATAAATGCAATCAAGACTCTTTTTAATTCAGAAACACCAATGATAAGTTCAACTAAATCAATGACAGGACACTCACTTGGAGCTACAGGTGCTCATGAGGCCATATACTCAATTATGATGATCAATGAAAACTTTATTGCGCCATCTATAAACATTGAATCATTATGTGATGATGCTGAAGGCCTTGATATAGTTACCGAAACAAGGAATACATCAATCAATAATGTTCTTAGTAATTCGTTTGGCTTTGGTGGAACCAATGCAAGTCTAGTAATCAGTAGGTATCAATAAAGATTTAGCAATGCGTCTTTTGTATACGGAATAACATCGTTAACTCTACCTTCCCTCATCTTTAAAACCCATTCATGATCAGATAATAATGCTCTGCCAACTGCTATAAGATCATATTTGTCATTCGTAATTTCGTCTATTGCTTTGTCAATACTTGTTGGTGTTGCTGGTGCAGTCATATCAATAAAATCTGAATCCAGTCCTACGCTGCCAACACCAATCGTTGGGATCTTTGTTATTTTCTTAGTCCAATAGGCTAGGTTTTCCTTTGAGCCTGTAAATTCGCTTTCCCAGAACCTTCTCATGCTTGAATGTAAATAATCCAAGCCAGATTCTACAGGTGAAGTAAGAATTGTTTTAAGTTCTTCAGGATTAGATGCAAGTTTAGCTTCAAAGTCATGTTGCTTCCATTGAGAAAATCTTAAGCCAACAATAAAATTTTCACTGACATTCTCTCTAACAGATTTAATAATATCTGAAACAAATTGTGAGCGATTTTCTATTGAGCCTCCATATTCATCTTCACGAATATTTGTACCGCTCCAAAAAAAATTATCTATCAAGTAACCATGAGCTCCATGTATTTCAACTCCATCAAATCCAATCTCTTCACATATCTTTGCATCTGATGCGTAAGCATCAATTGTTTCTTTGATATCATTTAAAGTCATCTCATGAGCTACTTTTTTACCAGGTTTTACAAGTCCAGAGGCTGTATGACCAGGTACTTCAGGATTTGGTTGCATGCCTAGCTTTCTAAAACCACCACAATGCCATAATTGTGCAATAACTGCCCCATTGTTATTTTTAATTCCCTCTACGACCTTTTTCCACGCTTCTTTAGCCTCATTACTATCTAATCTAGGAACATTTGGATATGCACTTGAAGCCTTATGACTTACTTCAATTCCCTCTGTAATAATCAACCCAACTTCTGCTTTTGCTCGCCTAGAATAATAGGCAACCACCTCCTGCGTGGGAATCCCTCCAGGAGACTGATTTCTAGTCATAGGCGCCATTACAATTCTATTTCTAAGAGTAATATTTTTAAGTTTGTAATTTTCAAAGATCATATTTATTTTTTATCAAACTTTGATTTTCTCCATGGGAAGTCTTTTGGTAAATCAGAAGAAATCTTATTCTTAAAGTCTGGTTGTCTTTTCTCTAAAAATGACATTACTCCCTCTTTTGCATCATCCGAAGCTCCTCTTGAATCAATCAACTTACTTTCAACAATATGTGCATTTTCAGGACTATCGTCTGCCGATAATGACCAAAGCATGTGTCGCGTCATTGCAACTGACACAGGGGCACTTGAATCAAAGAATAAATTAGATATTTCAATAGCTTTATTAAGTAATTTATCTTCATCAACTAAATAATTTACTAATCCAATTTTTGAAGCTTTTTGAGCATCTATAATCTCGCCCGAGTAACACAATTCAAGCGCATTTTGAATTCCCACAATTTTAGGCAAAAACCAGCTAGCACAACCATCAGGAACAATACCTCTCTTAGCAAAAACAAAACCAAATCTTGAATTAGTTGTAGCAATTCTTACATCCGCTGGCAATTGCATTGTTGCCCCAACACCCACAGCGTCTCCGTTACATGCTGCAATCACAGGCTTTAAAGAATTATAGATTTTTAGATTTAATATACCTCCAGCATCTCTCCTATAATCTGATTCAAATTGTCCTTTAGTATCAAATTCTTTATCAAAAGTTTTCTCTCCAAAGGATAAGTCTGCTCCTGCACAAAAAGCTCTGCCAGAACCAGTAATTACAAGCGATTTGATATTGTCATTATTATTAACAAGATCGATTGCATCGAGCATGTCATCAAACATCTGCATATTAAAAGCATTTAACTTTTCTGGTCTATTAAGTTTTAATATTGCAACTGAATCAACTTCGTCAAGAAGGATGGTTTTATATTCTTTCAACAAAATTTAATACTAGAATGGAATATCGTCATCCGTGAGGCCTTCTCCACTATCATCCTCGGGGAAAGGTGTATCAGAAGAGCTTTCCATTTGATTTGAGTTATCAGATGACCCTCTTGAACCAAGCATTGTAAGTTGATTGCCTAAAACTTCAGTTGTGTATCTATCATTACCATCTTTATCTTGCCATTTTCTTGTTTGAATTTTTCCTTCAACATAGACACTCGAACCTTTGTCTAAATACTTCTCAGCGATCTCAGCCAAATTACCAAAAAATACAACTTTATGCCATTCAGTCTTATCCCTATTTTCACCACTTTCTTTATCCTTCCATGATTCAGTGGTTGCTATAGAAAGGTTTGCTACAGCTGTTTGTGTAGCTGTATATCTCATTTCTGGCTTTTGTCCTAAATTACCAACTAAAATTACTTTATTTACTCCTCTGCTCATAATTACCTCTTATAATATGTAAAAGTTTAACCTAATTTAATTTTTTCATCACGGAATTTTTAATTCAATGGATAGTATTATTATAAAAGGTGCGAGAACACATAATCTAAAGAATATTAATCTCGAAATACCTAGAAATAAAATCATAGTTATAACAGGACTTTCTGGTTCAGGTAAGTCCTCTCTTGCTTTTGATACCTTATATGCCGAAGGTCAAAGACGTTATGTAGAATCATTATCAACCTATGCAAGAAGATTTTTATCTATGATGGAAAAGCCTGATGTTGATCAGATTGAAGGCCTCTCACCAGCTATATCAATAGAACAAAAAGCCACATCTCATAATCCAAGATCAACAGTAGGTACGGTTACAGAAATTTATGATTACCTTAGACTTTTGTACTCAAGAATTGGCACCCCAAAATGTCCAGATCATGATGAGGAACTAAGTGCAAAAACTGTATCAGAAATCTGTGATGAGATTCTTAAACTAAAACAAGGCACAAAGATAATGATAATGTCGCCTATCATTAGAGATAAAAAAGGTGAACATTTAGGAATATATGAGGATCTTCGTAAAAGCGGCTACGTCAGAGTTAAAGTCAATGATGTAGTTTATCCCATCGAAGAGTTTCCCAGCCTAGAAAAAAATAAGAAACATAATATCTCGGCTGTTATAGACAGATTAGTCATTAAGCCTGGGAATGATATTAGATCACGTATATCTGAATCTATAGAAACGTCTTTGATATTATCTGAAGGATTGATCGAGGTGGAAGAAATCGATTCAAATTATGTTCATTTATATTCATCTAATTTTTCTTGTTCACAATGTGGATACTCAATTCCTGAGCTTGAGCCAAGAATATTTTCTTTTAACAATCCTCATGGAGCATGTCCCCGATGTGATGGCCTGGGTGTGATTCAATTTTTTAGTGAGAAGAAGTTAATTCAAGATGATGAAGTTTCGATTGCAAATGGCGCAATTAAAGGCTGGACAAGAAGGAATAGATTTTATTATTACCAACTTAGATGTTTGAGCAATCATTTTGATTTTTCACTAACTACCAAATGGAAAGATTATCCACAAAAAATTAAAGATATTATTTTATGGGGTACTAAAGAAAAAATTGATTTCTCTCATAGGTTTAGAAGTGGGAGCAGAATTATAAGAAAGCATAGGTTTGAAGGCATTTTACCTTCTACAGAACGAAGATTTAAAGAAACAGATTCTGAGTACATACGAGAAGAGCTCTCAAAGTTAACCTCAGAGAGCATTTGTGATGAATGCGATGGATCCAGATTGAATACATACGCCCGTAATGTTTTTATAAATAATACTCAAATTCACAATATTACTTCGATGAAAATTAGTGATTGTTTAAACTTCATCAAAAATATGAGGTTAGAGGGTTCAAAAGAAAAAATTGCCGAAAAGATTGTGAAGGAAATCACAGATAGATTAACTTTTCTAAAAGATGTTGGACTTAGCTATCTTACACTTGATAGAAGTGCTGAAACATTGTCAGGCGGTGAAGCTCAACGAATTAGATTAGCAAGTCAAATTGGTTCTGGTCTTGTAGGAGTGACATATGTCCTAGATGAGCCGTCAATAGGTCTTCATCAAAGAGATAACACAAAACTGATAAGAACATTAAATAATCTTAAAGAACTTGGAAATACTGTGATTATTGTTGAGCACGATGAGGAGGCAATCAGATCTGCTGATCATATAATTGATATAGGTCCTGGAGCTGGTATGCATGGTGGTGAAATATGTGCCCAAGGAAATATTGATGCTATTTTAAAAAGTAAAAATTCTATAACTGCAAAATATTTATCAGGTGAAAGGAAAATCAAAGTACCTAAAAAAAGATTAGAAATAAAAAACGAAAAAATAAAAATAGTTGAGGCTTTCGAGAACAATTTAAAAAAGGTTTCTGTAGATATTCCAGTAGGCCTATTTACATGTATTACAGGAGTATCAGGATCTGGAAAATCTTCACTGATAAACCAAACTCTTCTGCCAATAAGTTCATTTTTTCTAAATAAATCAAAGCTTTCAAAAGAAATAAAATGTGAAAAAATTGAGGGGCTAGAATATCTTGATAAGGTAATAAATATTGACCAATCTCCTATTGGAAGAACCCCAAGATCTAATCCTGCAACTTATACAGGGCTTTTTTCGCATATCAGAGATCTTTTATCACAAACAGTAGAAGCTCGTTCAAGAGGATATAAGCCTGGTAGGTTTAGTTTTAATGTTAAAGGAGGAAGGTGTGAGGCATGTCAAGGCGATGGCATGATTAAGGTTGAAATGCATTTCCTTGCCGATGTTTATGTTAAATGTGATATTTGTGATGGAAAGAGATATAACGAACAAACACTAGAAATAAAATACAAAGATAAAAATATTAGTGATATTTTAGATATGACAGTTGAAGATTCTTTGAATTTTTTTGATGCGCATCCAGCAATAAAGAAAAAGTTACTGACGCTCAATGACGTAGGTCTTGGATACATTACACTTGGTCAATCTGCTTTGACGCTATCAGGAGGAGAGGCTCAAAGAATTAAACTTGCAAAAGAATTGTCAAAAAGAAGCACTGGTAAAACACTTTTCGTATTGGATGAACCTACAACTGGATTACATTTTGCAGACATAGAACTTCTATTAAAGGTTCTCGGTCGCTTAAAAGAACAAGGAAATACTGTAGTTGTGATTGAACATAATCTTGATGTTGTTAAAACAGCAGACTGGATTATTGATCTTGGTCCAGAAGGAGGTTCTGATGGGGGTGAAATTGTTGCAATAGGAACACCTGAGGATGTTGCTAAAGTCAAAAAGTCTTTTACTGGAAAGTTTTTAAAAGATGTTTTGAGTTAAGCTGCTGTTTCCTCTTCCTTTAACTCTGGCTCAGCAGACTCTAATTCCTCTTCAAGTTTTCTATCTACAAGTTCAATATAGGCCATGTCAGCTTTATCTCCAGGCCTGAATCCAGCTTTTATTATGCGAGTGTAACCACCTTTACGATCTTTTGAGTTTAACGAAACTTCAGTAAAAAGCTTTGCAACAGCAGAATCAGATCTAAGTTTATTAAATACATGTCTTCTATTTGCAACTGTATCATTTTTGCTAATCGTTATTAGTGGCTCTATAAACCTTCTCAGCTCTTTTGCTTTTGGAAGAGTCGTTTTAATAATATCCCTCTCAATCAAAGCAATAGCAAGATTCTTGAATAAAGCTTTTCTGTGAGCTGAATTTCTATTTAATTTTCTTCCAGATTTTTTATGTCTCATTTTTTTATCCTACTGGAGGCCAGTTTTCAACATTCATACCAAGCGATAAATCTTTAGAAGCTAAAACATCTTTAATTTCATTTAAGGATTTCTTACCTAGATTTGGAGTTTTTAATAAATCAAACTCAGATCTATGAATTAGGTCACCTATAAGAAAAATGCTCTCTGCTTTGAGACAATTAGTAGATCTTACTGTTAGCTCAAGCTCTTCAATCGATCTTAATAAGATTGGATCAAAGTCATTTTGATCTTTTTTAGCCTCTTGTTCTGCTATTGCATCTAGATCAACAAACGCACCAAGCTGCTGTTGCAGAATTGTAGCAGAGTGTTCTATTGCCATCTTTGGATCTAATGTGCCATCAGTTTCAAGCTCTAATACTAATTTATCTAAGTCAGTTCTTTTTCCAGATCTTGCGTTATCAACTGTGTAAGAAACTCTTCTAACAGGGCTATATGATGCGTCCACTTTAAGAGCTCCAACTACCCTATCTTCGTCTTCTCTCAAGTCAGCTGGCTCATAGCCTCTTCCAATTCTAACAGTTAAAGTCATTTTGAGATTAACCTTATCAACAATAGTTGCGATATGAAAATCTTGATTAACAAGCTCTAGATTTCCAGGTACATCAAAGGATGAAGCTAATACGTCACAAGGACCTTTTACATCAAGTGTTACTTCAGCTGAGTCTCCTTCAATTAGATTTATAGGCATGTCTTTAATATTTAAAAGAATATCTATTACATCCTCTCTTACTCCTTCGATAGTGCTATATTCATGAGATATTCCATCAATTGCGACGTCTGTCACAGCAGCACCAGGCATTGAGGAAAGTAATATTCTTCTTAGAGCATTTCCGAGTGTATGTCCAAAACCTCTTTCCAATGGCTCAAGTGTTACCTTTGATAATGTTGGTGAGACATCATCAACCTGAATTTCGGTTGGTACTAATAGATCTATTACTGATGTTTGCATAATTTTCTCCGCCTTTATACTTTTATTTTGAGTAAAGCTCAACAATAAGATTTTCGTTAATTTCTGTACTTAGATCAGTCCTATCAGGAACTGATTTAAATACCCCTTTAAAATTTTTATCATCTACCTCAATCCAGTCACATTCTTCCCTTGTTGCAGCAATCTTAAGAGCTGCTGCAATCCTCAAGTGACCTCTTTTTGATTCTCTTACTTCAATTTCATCTCCAGGTTGAACCTGATATGAAGCTATGTTCACAACCTTTCCATTAACCATAAATGCTTTGTGAGATACCATTTGACGAGCTTCAGCTCTTGTTGAACCAAAACCCATTCTATAAACAACATTATCTAATCTTTTTTCTAAAAGAGATAAAAGATTTTCCCCAGTATTTCCTTTTGAGGAAGCAGCTTTTTTATAATAATTTCTGAATTGCTTTTCTAAAATGCCATACATTCTTCTAACTTTCTGCTTTTCTCTTAATTGGAGTCCATAATCCGATAACCTTCCCCTTCTAGCTCCATGAACGCCAGGAAGTGTATCCATGTTGCACTTAGATTCAATTGCTCTAACTCCACTTTTTAGTAACAGGTCTGTGCCCTCTCTTCGCGAAAGTCTTAGTGATGGTCCTCTATATCTAGCCATTTATTTCTCCGTTATACTCTTCTTTTTTTAGATGGTCTGCATCCGTTATGAGGAAGTGGTGTTACATCAGTTATGCTTTTTATTTTTAAACCACATGCATTAAGTGATCTAATAGCAGACTCCCTTCCGCCACCTGGTCCTTTTACTTTTACATCAAGATTTATCATTCCAAACTCTTTAGCCGCGTTGCCAGCTTTATCAGCAGCAATCTGAGCCGCAAACGGAGTACTTTTTCTTGAACCCTTAAAGCCTGATCCTCCTGAAGTTGCCCAACAAATTGTGTTACCTTGTTTATCAGTAATAGTAACAATAGTATTGTTAAAGGAGGAATGAATGTGAGCCACTCCGTCAGTCACAACTTTTTTATTCTTCTTTCCTTTTGCTGCCATAATTATCCTCTCATTGGTTTTTTAGGACCTTTTCTAGTTCTTGCATTATTTTTTGTATTCTGTCCTCTAGTAGGAAGCTTTCTTCTATGTCTAATACCTCTATAACTTGCTAAATCTTGTAATCTCTTAATATTGGTACTTATATTTCTTCTAAGATCTCCCTCAACAACATAATTACCAATTGCATTTCTTATGTTTTCAATTTCTTCTTCACTTAGGTCTGAAATTTTTCTTGTGTAATCTATCTTAAGATCAACACAGATGTTTTGAGCTGTTTTTCTGCCTATTCCAAAGATATGAGTAAGAGAAATTTCAATATGTTTATTCTCTGGTACATTAACTCCTGCGATCCTAGCCATAATTATCCTTGCCTCTGTTTATGTTTTTGATCTGTCTTGCAAATTACATATAGAACACCATTTCTCCTTACAATTTTGCAATTTCGACAAATTTTCTTTACTGATGCTTTTACTTTCATATTACCTTCTATAATTTTTTAAATTTGCTTTTTTCATTAACGAAGCATACTGGGAGGACATCATGTGAGACTGAACTTGTGACATGAAATCCATAAGCACTACAACAATAATCAACACCGAAGTGCCCCCAATAGAAATTGTTGGTGATATTCCAGCAAAATTAATTAGAGCAAGCGGAAGTAAGCAAATTAATGTTAAATAGATAGCTCCAAAAACAGTCAACCTTGCTAAAACTGAATCAATGTAGCTTGCTGTTTGTTCACCTGGCCTAATCCCAGCTATATAAGCACCTGAACGCTTTAAGTTATCTGACACGTCTTTAGTATTAAACGTAAGAGCTAACCAAATGAAACAAAAGCTAATTATTAAGCCTGCGAACACTAATATATAAAGTGGTTGACCTGGATTAAGAGCTAATGAAAAACTTTGCAAAAAACTTAAGGATTCATATTCTCCAAACCATGTAGATAAAGACGCAGGGAAAAGTAAAAAAGTACTTGCGAAAATTGCAGGTATAACACCAGCCATGTTGACTTTAAATGGTAAATGACTTGCCTGAGCTTGCATCAGTCTTCTTCCTTGTTGTCTTTGTGCATAGTTAACAGTTATTCTTCTTTGACCCCTCTCAATAAATACAACTACTGCAATAACTGCCATTGACAACAAGCCTATGCCAATTAAAAGAAGTATACTCAAGTCACCTTGTCTTGATTGTTCTAGAGCTTGTCCAATAGCCCCAGGTATTCCAGTTAAAATGCTAGTAGCGATAATTATAGAAATTCCATTTCCTATACCTCTCTCAGAGACTTGCTCACCTAACCACATTAAAAACATAGTTCCTGCAACAACTGAGAAAACTGCAGAAACAAAAAATGCTGTTCCTGGAACATATGCAAGGCCACTTGCTGAAAGAGTGACTGCAAGTGCAGATGCCTGAATTAAAGCTAAGACGGCTGTACCATATCTTGTATATTGGGTAATTTTATTTCTACCGGCCTGTCCATCTTTTTTAAGCTCAATCAAATATGGAATTGAATTTGAAAAAAGTTGCATAATAATTGCAGAAGAAATGTAGGGGACTACGTTTAGTGCAAATATACTCATTCTCTCTAAGGCACCACCTGAGAACAAATTAAACATTTCAATTATTGTTCCTTGATTTTGCTGAAAAAGTGAAGCCAATCTGTCTGGGTCAATTCCTGGTATAGGTATATGCGATCCAATTCTATATACAAGAATAGCAAAGAAAACAAATCGTAATCTTTTCCAAAGATCGCTCATGTTACCTTGATCAGCCATTTTTATTCATTATCCTCACTATTTGATTTATCTTTTGTGTCTTTATTATTTTTCTTTTCCAAATCAACTACTTTTCCACCTGCATTTTCAATAGCTTGTTTAGCGCCCTTAGAAAGAGAAATTCCTTCAACAGTAATTTTAGAATCAACTTCTGTGTTACCAAATATTTTTACTTTTTTAACAGACTTAGTTATTAATTTTTTTTCCTTTAGAGTCTCTAGGTTCACAACTTTCATTCCGTTTATATTTTTAATATTAACTTCTTTGAAATTGTTATTAACTCTAGAAGAGAATCCAAACTTTGGGAGTCTCATCTGAAGTGGCATTTGTCCACCCTCAAACCCTTGTCTAATATTGCCGCCTGATCTTGATTTTTGACCTTTATGACCTCTTCCGGCAGTTTTTCCAGTGCCAGAACCAATCCCTCTTCCAACTCTTTTTCTATTTTTAGAAGTACCAATGCTTGATAGCGAATTCAAGGTCATTGTAGTTTTTGTTTCTTTAGTCATTTTAATCTTCCGTTATTTCTAACATATCTGAAATTTTATTAATCATCCCTCTATTACTTGGGGTATCTAAAACTGTTACAGTTTGATTAAGTTTTTTAAATCCTAAACCTTTGATGCAAAGTTTATGGTTCTCCATTCTTCCAATACCACTTTTAATTAATTTAATGCTGATTGTCTTATCTTTACTCATGATATTTCTTCAACTTTTTTACCCCTTCGAGCTGCTACAGTCTCAGGGGATTCCATTGCACTTAAAGCATTAATAGTCGCTCTGACAACATTCACAGGATTTGTAGATCCGTAACATTTAGCCAAAACATTTTGAACACCTGCTAATTCAAGAACAGCTCTCATAGCTCCTCCAGCAATAATTCCAGTACCTTCAGATGCAGGTTGCATGTATACGTTAGCTGATCCATGTTTTGCTTTTATTGGATACCATAATGTTGTGTTATTTAATTCAACCTCAACCATGCTTCTTCTGGCATTTTCCATTGCTTTTTGAATTGCAATTGGAACTTCTTTAGCTTTGCCTCTTCCAAAACCAACTCTTCCGTTACCATCTCCAACTACGGTTAGCGCTGTAAATCCAAAAATTCTTCCACCTTTAACAACTTTAGCAACTCTATTAACTTGAACTAACTTTTCTTCAAGAGCGTCCACTTGCTGAGTGTTCATTGCATTTTCTTGATTCATATATTAAAACTCCAATCCTGCTTCTCTTGCAGAGTCCGCTAATGCTTTGATGCGACCATGATATTTATAACCTGATCTATCAAAAACAACTTTTTTAATTCCACTTTCTAGCGCTCTTTCAGCTACTTTTTTACCAACTGCAACTGCTGCATCAAGATTATTAGATTTAGCATCAATATCTTTCTCCGCAGTGGAAGCCGAAACAATTACTTTAGATCCAAGATTATCAAACACTTGTGCATAAAAATGTCTTGAAGACCTGAACACAGTTAATCTAGGAGACTCTTGAACTTTTATGTTAGCTCTAGTTTTCTTTGCTCTTCTCAATCTTGATGTATTTTTAATATTCATTACGCAGCTCCTGCACCAGCAGCTTTCTTAGCTTCTTTTCTCTTAACCTGTTCATCAGCATATCTAACGCCCTTGCCCTTGTATGGCTCTGGGGGTCTAAATGCTCTTATTTCTGCGGCAGCTTGGCCCAAAATTTGTTTATTGTGGCTTTTTAATACAACCTCTGTTTGAGACGGAGTCTCAACATCTACTTCTTCTGGCAGTTGATATTTTATAGGATGAGAAAAACCTAGAGTTAATTCTAATAATTTACCTGAGGCTTTTGCTCTGTAACCAACACCTTTAAGTTCTAACTTCTTTTCAAATCCTTCTGAGACACCAATAATCATATTATTTACAAGGGATCTAGTTGTTCCAGCTAAAGCTACAGATTGTTGATTAGCTTCATCATATTTAACATTGATAACATTTTCCTGCACCTCAATAGATACGGATTCAGGTAAAGAAAATTCAAGTTCTCCTTTGCTTCCTTTGACCTTAACAATATTCTCATTAATGCTAAATTCAACATTATCAGGAATATTAATTGGACTTTTTGCTACTCTTGACATTAAAAAACCTCACACAAAATTTCACCACCAACATTTTTAGCCTTGGCATCTCTGTCAGTCATTAAGCCTTGATTTGTTGATACTATAAATGAACCTAATCCACCTTTGACCGAATCTAAGTCTGAAGCACTAGAATATTTTCTTAAACTTGGCTTACTCACTCTTTTGAGTTCTTTGATAACTGGCGATTCATTGAAGTATTTAAGTCCAACCTCTATTATTGGTTTGTTATTTTCTTCAGACTTATCACAAGATTTTAGGTAGCCCTCATCAACCAAAACATTTACTAATTCAAATTTTAGTTTTGAGTATGGAATATTCACCTGATCTTTGCCTCGCATAAGACCATTTCTAATCCTTGTTAAACAATCTGATATTGGATCTTGAAAACTCATAATATTACCAACTTGATTTTACTAGTCCAGGTATGTCACCTCTCATAGCAGCTTCTCTTAATTTAATTCGACTTAGGCCAAACTTTCTGTAAACAGCATGTGGCCTCCCTGTAACTTGACATCTTCTTACAACTCTTGATGGGCTAGCATTCCTTGGAAGCTTCTGAAATTTAATCCTAGCTTCATACCTTTCCTCACTAGTTAAAGATTGATCATTCATCATTTTCTTTAGTGCAGCTCTCTTTTCAGCAAATCTTTCAACTGTTTTAATTCTTTTGACTTCTCTTGCTATCATTGATTTTTTTGCCATATTTTGTACCTATTGTTTAAAAGGAAAATCTAGAGCTTTAAGTAATGCCTTAGCATGCTCAGTTGATTTAGCCGAAGTATTAATACAAACATCCATACCTCTAATGTTGTCTATATTGTCATAATTTATTTCAGGAAAAATAATCTGCTCTTTTATGCCAAAACTATAATTCCCTTGTTGATCAAAGGACTTTGGATTGAGTCCTCTAAAGTCTCTTTCCCTTGGAATCGCAATATTGATAAGCCTTTCAATGAAGTCATACATTTTATTGCCTCTTAATGTAACCTTGCATCCAAGTGGCCAGCCTTCTCTAATCTTAAAACTTGCAACAGACTGTCTAGCTTTGGTTACAATCGGTTTTTGTCCAGCAATAACAGTGAGGTTTTCTAAAGCAGATTCAAGATGTTTTTTATCATTTGCAGCTTCTCCAACTCCCATATTGATAACAACTTTTGTGAGTTTAGGAACTGCCATAATATTATCTATTCCAAGCTCTTCTTTTAAAGCTGGTCTTAACTCATTGTTATATTTTTCTTTTAAATTAGCCATTATTTGATTTCAACTCCATCTGACTTATAAAGTCTTATTTTTTTGCCATCTTTATTAGTAGAGTAAGAAATTTTATCTTTTGATTTACTCTTTGGATTCCATATTGCTAAATTTGATAAAGATATTGCAGCCTCTTGTTCAACTACACCACCAGTGACGCCCATTTCTGGATTTGGTTTAGTATGTTTCTTAACCATATTGATACCAGTTACTATTGCTTTATTCTTGCTTCTAACAATTTCTCTAAGAGTTCCTTTCTTACCAATATCTTTACCAGCAATTACAATTACTTCATCTCCTGATCTTAATTTTGTTGGTATTAAATTCTTGCTCATCTTACAAAACCTCAGGTGCAAGCGATAATATTTTCATATGCTTACCATCTCTTAATTCTCTTGTTACAGGTCCAAATACTCTTGTCCCAATTGGGGCTTTCTGAGCATTAATAAGAACTGCTGCATTTTCATCAAACTTTATAAGAGAGCCATCACGCCTTCTCACACCCTTTTTTGATCTAACAATAAGTGCATCAACGACTTGCCCCTTCTTAACCTTTCCAGTAGGGATTGCCTCACGAACTGCAACTTTTATAACATCGCCAATATTTGCATATCTTCTTTTTGATCCGCCTAATACCTTTATACACATAACACTTCGTGCACCGCTATTATCCGCGATTTTTAATAGTGATTGCATTTGAATCATTATTTATCCTCCACGGTTTGGGGCATTTCATCAGATACTAGTACCCAAGTTTTTGTTTTTGAAATAGGCCTGCATTCTTTTACTGAGACAATGTCTCCTATTGATGCTGAATTGTTTTCATCATGAGCATGAACTTTGCTAGCTCTCTTAACTACTTTTCCATATAAAGGATGTTTTACTTTTCTTTCAATTTTGACTGTAATAGTCTTATCAGCTTTATTGCTGGTAACTACTCCAGTTAAAATTCTTGGATTAGTTGATTTCATTATTTTTCATCCTTCAATTTCATTTCATTAATAAGTGTCTTAATAACAGCAATTTTTTTTCTTACTTTTACTAAATCACTGACTTCATTAAGTTGACCCGTTTTATGTTTTATCCTTAAACCAAATTGTGTTTCTCTTGCAGACATAAGCTCAGCACTTAACTGTTCAACACTTTTTTTTCTTAAATCTGCTAATTCTTTATTCATTTATAGATCCTTCTTTATAAAATGAGTCTTAATTGGTAATTTTGCTGATGCAAGTCTAAATGCTTCTCTGGCAAGTTCTTCTTCAACTCCTGCCATTTCAAACATTATTTTTCCAGGCTGAACAAGCGCTACCCAATATTCAACGTTACCCTTACCTTTTCCCATTCTTACTTCTAAAGGTTTTTTTGTAATTGGCTTATCTGGAAAAATTCTTATCCATATATTTCCGCCTCTTTTAATATATCTAGTCATTGCTCTTCTGGCAGCTTCGATTTGTCTTGCAGTAATTCTTCCTCTGCCAGAAGCAACCAATCCAAATCTACCAAATGCAATAGTATTTCCATTTTGTGCAAGACCACGGTTGCGACCTTTATGCATCTTTCGGAATTTTGTTTGTTTTGGTTGTAGCATTTTACTTAACTTGCTCCCTGGTCATTCTTATATGGATCTTCAGTAATTTCTCCTCTGTAAACCCAAACTTTTACACCAATAATTCCATAAGTTGTTAGAGCTTCAGCTGTTCCGTAATCTATGTCAGCCCTAAGAGTATGAAGAGGAACTCTTCCTTCTCTATACCACTCTGTTCTAGCAATTTCAGCACCATTGAGTCTTCCAGATACCTCAATCCGAACACCTTTTGCACTTTGCCTTAATGCACTTTGAACAGTTCTTTTCATTGCTCTTCTGAACATAACTCTTTTTTCAAGTTGCTGTGCCACACCTTCTGCTAAAATTTGTGCATCTAAATCTGGTTTTTTTACTTCTTTAATATTTATTTGTGATGGGCCTTTAACTATTTTTTCAACAGCTTTTTTTAGATTTTCTATTTCCTCACCACGTTTACCTATAATTATTCCTGGTCTTGCAGTGTGTATATTTACAATGAAAGTATCTGCAGTTCTTTCTAATTCAATTTTACTAATTGAAGAATTTTTTAACTTTGTATTCAAATGGTCTCTTACTTTAAGGTCTTGAATTAAATTACTAGAAAAATCTTTACCTTTGGCATACCAATTAGCATTTTGTTTCTTAGAAATACCTAATCTAAATCCATTAGGGTTTACTTTTTGTCCCATTAGTTAATTTCCTCCACCAATATGATTTCTATATGACATGTTGGTTTTATAATTCTGTCTGCTCTTCCTCTTGCCCTTGCTTTCATTCTTTTTAATCTCATTCCTTGATTAACAATTACAGATTTGACCGACAACTTATCAATATCTGAATTATTATTATTCTCAGCATTAGCAATTGCTGACTCTAATAATTTCTTCATTACTGCAGAGCCTTTTTGTTTATTAAAAACTAGAAAATCCATAGCCTCATCTACACTCTTTCCTCTAATTTGATCCGCAACAAGCGCTGCCTTTTGTGGGGATAGTCTTGTTCCTTTTAAATAAGCTCTAGTTTCCATGATTAAGCCTTCCTATCTCCAGAATGCATTTTAAAAGTTCTTGTCATTGCAAACTCGCCTAACTTATGACCTACCATATCTTCGTTAATAAATACGGGTACATGTTGTCTACCGTTATGAACAGATATTGTTAATCCAACCATAGAAGGAATTATCATTGATCGTCTTGACCAAGTTTTAATTGGTTTTTTATCGTTATTTGCATTAGCTTCATCGACTTTCTTTGAAAGAGATAAATCTACAAAAGGTCCTTTTTTTAGTGATCTTGGCATCTTACTTCTTACCTCTTCTTCTTATAATAAGGTCATTAGTTCTTTGATTTTTTCTTGTCTTATAGCCTTTTGTAGGAACTCCCCATGGTGTTGATGGATGTCTTCCACCAGAAGTTCTTCCTTCACCTCCACCATGTGGGTGATCTACTGGATTCATAGCAACACCTCTAACAGTTGGTCTGACACCCCTCCATCTTTTAGCACCAGCTTTTCCAAGAGACTTAAGATTATTTTCTTGATTGGAAACTGTTCCAAGTGTGGCTCTACATTCCCATAACACTTTTCTTGTTTCGCCAGACTGCAATCTTAGAGTTGCGTATATACCCTCTTTGGCAACAAGTCTTGCAGATGTTCCGGCGCTTCTTGCAATTTGAGCTCCCTTCATTGGCTTCAACTCAACACAATGGACATTAGTACCTAATGGAATATCCTTTAACTTCATTGAATTACCAACTTTGATCTCACAATTATCTGAGGATATTATTTCATCGCCAATTTTCAATTTTGATGGAGCTATAATATAGCTTCTTTCGCCATCAAGGTATTTCAATAGTGCGATATGAGCTGATCTGTTTGGATCATATTCAATCCTCTCAACAATTGCAGGTATATCAAACTTATTACGTTTAAAATCTATAACTCTATAGTGTTGCTTGTGACCTCCGCCTTGATGCCGCACTGTAATTCTTCCATTATTATTTCTTCCACCATTTTTAGATTTTGGTTCAATTAGGGACTTGTGAGGTTTGCCCTTATACAAATCAGACTTAACTGAGATAAGACCCCTTCTACCTGGACTAGTTGGTTTTGACTTAACAATTGCCATTAGTTAATACCCTCAAATTGAATGTCAGAATCTTCGCTTATAGAAACAAAAGCTTTTTTGTAATCTGATTTTTTATAAGCCCCAAATCTATTTCTTTTTGTTTTTCCTTTCATAATAGAAGTAGTAACATTTAATACTTCTACTTTGAATAATTCTTCAACTGCTTGTTTTATCTCTCTTTTATTTGCTGAAAGATCAACTTTAAAAACAACTTGCTTCATTTTTTCTCCAAGCTGTGCTGTTTGCTCAGTAATTATTGGTGATTTAATTAATGTATATAGTTTTTCTTTACCCATTAATCCACTCCTCTATTTGTTTTAAAGCTTCTCCAGTTACAGCAACTTTTTGAGGTTTTAAAAGATTAATTGGATTTATTTCTCTCACAGTTATTACATCGACATTAGGTATGTTTCTAGCTGAAAGATATAAATTCATATCAAGTTCATCTGTAATTATTAAAACTTTACTAAGAGAGAATTCATTTAAAAAACTAGCAACTTCCTTGGTTTTAGGTTTCTTTAAAGTTGGTTTTTCAATGGCGACCAGTCTATTTTGTCTTACTAATTCAGAAAAAATTGATTTGATAGCAGCGCGATACATTTTTTTATTAATTTTTTTACTGAAATCTCTAGGTCTTGAGGCAAATGTTACACCTCCGCCTCTCCACAAAGGACTTCTAATGGTCCCCGCTCTTGCTCTGCCAGTACCCTTTTGCCTGTATGGTTTTTTACCCCCACCTCTAACTTCAGACCTATTTTTTTGTTTTGCACTGCCTTGTCGCGATGATGCCATGAAACTCACAACGGCTTGATGTATTAAGGATTCATTAAACTCCTTACTAAAGACATCATTAGATATAGAAATATCTTTATTTTTTGTATTTGATAGAAGCTCTATTTTCATGATTTCTTATTAGATGGTTTAATTTTTAGTTCTGAGCCATTGAACCCAGGAACAGCTCCTTTGATATAAATAACGTTATTTGCAACGTCCATATCAACTATCTTTAAACTTTGCACAGTTTTTTGCACATTACCCATGTGACCTGACATTTTCTTTCCCTTCCAAACTCGCCCGGGAGTTTGACATTGCCCAATAGAACCATGAGCTCTATGAGCTAGTGAGTTTCCATGAGTAGCATCTTGCATAGAAAAATTATGTCGTTTAATTACACCGGCATAACCTTTACCTTTAGATGTTCCAGTAACATCAACGTACTGACCAACCTCAAACATATCAGCTGTGAGATGAGCTCCTATTTCATAATTTTCAATATCATCAGACTTAAACTCAGCAAGGTTGCCTGGATTAATATTAATTTTCTTAAAAAATTCAGATTGTGATTTTGGTAAATTATTAGATTTTGTTGTTTTAGATACTAGAAGTGCGTTATAACCATTTTTGTCAGTAGTTTTTTTGCCGGCAACAAAATTACCACACACAGAAACTGCAGTTACAGGAACTGATTCACCGTCTTCAAGAAAAAGACGTGACATACCAGATTTTTTTCCTATCAAGCCTATGCTCAATTTCTTCTCCTTTTACGGGGCTATAAACCCTCTATGGCCGCATTCGCGTTAAAATTTATTGTCCTAAGCTTATTTGAACATCTACCCCGGAAGATAGATCAAGTTTCATTAAAGCATCAACTGTTTTATCAGTTGGTTTGACAATGTCCATCAATCTTTTATATGTAACAATTTCATACTGATCTCTAGCATCTTTATCTTTATGCGGTGATATCAGTACTGTTGTTCTTTCTTTTTTAACTGGCAATGGGATAGGTCCGTTAATTACTGCTCCTGTTTTTTTTACAGTTTCAACAATTAGTTTTGCAGATGCATCAATTAATCTGTAATCAAAAGCCTTCAGCCTAATTCTTATTGATTGATTCTCCATTTACCCTATTTTTGTACCTTTTTTAAAAAAACTTTTACATCCTACAAATCGCAAAATGTGGCGTATTCTAAGCCCCTAAGAGCAGTACTGTCAACTTTATTGAACAGTTTTATTTATATTGTTTTTAGGATGTTTTTAGCTGTTCAGCAATATTATTTGGAACTTCGCCATATTTTGTAAATTCCATGGTAAAAGTTGCTCTACCTTGGGTCTGTGATCTTAAATCAGTAGCATATCCAAACATTTCAGCTAATGGCACTTCAGAAGAAACTTCTTTACCAGAAGTAATGTCATCCATACCAAGAATGATTCCCCTTCTTCTGTTTAAATCACCAACAACATCACCCATATGTTCCTCTGGTGTCACAACAACAACTTTCATTATTGGTTCAAGCAAAGCTGGTTTAGCTTTTGAGGACCCATCTTTTAAAGCCATTGAGCCTGCAATCTTGAATGCCATTTCGTTTGAGTCAACATCATGGAAGGAGCCATCATATAAAGTTGCTCTCAATGCTAATAGAGGATATCCAGCGATTACTCCATTTTGCATTTGCTCCTGAATTCCTTTATTAACAGCAGGTATATATTCCTTAGGAATAACTCCGCCTACGATCTTATCAACGAATTCATATTCATCATCTAGGCCTAAAGGCTCTAACTTCAGCCAAACGTGACCATATTGACCTTTACCACCACTTTGTCTAACGAATTTACCTTCAATTTCTACTGTTTCTTTTATAGTTTCTCTATAAGCTACCTGAGGTTTCCCTATATTAGCTTCAACTGAAAATTCTCTTTTCATTCTATCGACAAGTACATCCAAATGAAGCTCACCCATACCTGAAATTATTGTTTGCCCAGATTCTTCATCACTTGCAACACGGAATGAAGGATCCTCTTGTGCAAGCTTACCTAGAGCCAAAGACATTTTTTCTTGATCTTGCTTTGACTTTGGTTCTACGGCAACAGAGATAACCGGTTCCGGGAAATCCATTTTTTCAAGGATAATCGGTTTGTTTGCATCAGATAAAGTATCTCCAGTTGTAATATCTTTTAGTCCAATACAAGCAGCAATATCTCCAGCCCTTACCTCTTTAATTTCTTCTCTGTTATTTGAGTGCATCTGGACCATTCTTCCCACACGCTCTTTCTTCGACTTAGTTGTATTTAATACGCCGTCACCAACATTTAAAACACCAGAATAAACTCGAATGAAAGTAAGGGTTCCTACAAATGGATCAGTGGCGATCTTAAATGCTAGTGCAGAAAAAGGTTCATCGTCAGATGATGATCTTGAATCAATTTCATCATCTTCATCTGAATTGTTTGGTATAACTCCCTCTATAGCTTTAACTTCGTCAGGAGCTGGTAGAAAGTCAATAACCGCATCTAAAACAGCTTGAACACCTTTATTTTTAAATGCAGAACCACATAGCGCTAATATAACTTCGTTTGCAAGAGATCTAATTCTTAATCCTTCTTTAATTTGATCTGGTGTTAATTCTCCTGACTCTAAATATGCATCCATAAGATCTTCACTTGCCTCGGCTGCAGCTTCTAACATTTCTTCTCTTAATTTTGAGCATTTATCCATTAAATCATCTGGTATCTCTTTTGAGTCAAATGTAAGACCTTGATCATCTTCATTCCAATAAATAGCTCTCATATTTATCAGATCAACAACACCCTTAAAATCATCTTCAGCTCCGATGTTATATTGAATTGGTATTATATTTGCTTGTAATCTGTCTTTAATTTGATCAACTACCCTTTCAAAGTTAGCACCTGCTCTATCCATTTTGTTAACAAAAACAATCCTAGGCACCTCATATCTGTTAGCCTGTCTCCAAACCGTTTCCGATTGAGGCTCAACACCAGAAGTTCCACAAAAAACGACTACAGCTCCATCCAATACTCTTAAAGATCTTTCTACCTCAATAGTAAAATCTACGTGACCTGGTGTATCAATAATATTTATTCTATGTTGAGGATATTGCTGCTCCATTCCACTCCAAAAACAAGTAGTAGCGGCAGATGTAATTGTTATTCCCCTTTCTTGCTCCTGTTCCATCCAATCCATTACAGCAGCACCATCGTGCACTTCTCCGATTTTATGAGAAAGACCTGTATAAAATAAAACTCTTTCAGTAGTAGTAGTCTTACCAGCATCAACGTGAGCGCATATACCAACGTTTCTATATTTGTTTAAAACAGTATCTCTGGCCATAATTACTTTTAATTAAAATCTGAAATGTGAAAATGCTTTATTCGCTTCAGCCATTTTATGAACGTCTTCTCTTTTTCTAAATGCCGAGCCCTTTTTTTGAGAGGCATCTTGAAGTTCACCAGCTAATCTTAAATCCATTGATTTTTCATTCCTGCTACGAGCAGCCTCAACAATCCATCTCATTGCTAAAGCTTGTCTTCTAGAAGGTCTTATCTCAACAGGAACCTGATAGTTAGCTCCGCCGACTCTCCTAGACTTAACCTCAACAACTGGACTAACTTCTTCTAAAGCTTTCATGAAAACTTCTAGTGGGTCTTCTTTAGAATTTTTATTGATTTCGTCAAATGCTCCATAAACAATTTTTTCTGCGACAGATTTTTTGCCATCTTTCATCAAATTATTCATAAACTTTGCTAGAACAACATCCTTATACTTTGGATCTGGGAGAACTTTTCTCTTTTCTGGACTTCGTCTTCTAGGCATAACTATTTACCTTTCTTAGCCCCATATTTTGAACGTCTTTGTTTTCTGCTAGCAACTCCAGATGTATCCAACGTTCCTCTTATAGTATGGTACCGAACACCAGGTAAGTCTTTTACTCTTCCACCTCTGATTAAAACTAATGAGTGCTCTTGTAAGTTATGACCTTCTCCACCTATATATGAAGTAACTTCATATCCACTAGTTAAGCGTACTCTACATACTTTACGGAGAGCAGAATTTGGTTTTTTTGGAGTTGTGGTGTAAACCCTTGTGCAAACTCCTCGTCTTTGAGGGCATGAATTTAATGCAGGCACATCAGTTTTCTTAACCTTTGGTTTTCTAGATTTTTTAATTAACTGATTAACTGTTGCCATATTAATTTCTTATATAGGCGGCGATTTTATAGAGCATATGGTTAATGGTCAACATTATTCTTCATCATTTTCTTGAAGCTCTTGCCTTAATGCTGCTTCAATATCTTCATCTGATAATGTACTTTCTTCAAACTCACCTATTTTTTTGTCTCTTAGTTTGTCGTGAAATTCCATACCAGTACCAGCAGGTATAAGTCTTCCAACAACAACATTTTCTTTAAGACCTCTTAAATGGTCTTTTTTGCCTGTAACAGCAGCCTCAGTTAACACTCTAGTAGTTTCTTGGAAAGACGCAGCAGATATAAATGAATCTGTTGCTAATGATGCCTTTGTTATACCAAGTAATACTCTTTCATATTCAGCAGGATTTTTTCCGTCAGCTTCAGCTTTTGAATTTTCTTCTTTCAATTCTGCATAACTCACCTGATCACCTTGTATGAATTTTGTATCGCCACCTTCAATGACCAATGCTTTTCTAAGCATCTGTCTTAATATAGTTTCAATATGTTTATCGTTAATAGAAACTCCCTGAAGTCTGTATACGTCTTGAATTTCATTTACAATGAAGTTTGTTAACTCAGGTATGCCTTTTAATCTTAATATATCATGAGGGCTTAAAGGTCCCTCTGAAATTACATCACCCTTATTAACTCTCTCTCCTTCAAAAACATTTAAAGTTCTATGTTTTGGAATAAGCATTTCTTTGTTTTGAGCTTTTTTAGTAGCGCCTTCAGGAGTTATTACAAGCCTAACTTTACCTTTTGTTTCTTTACCGAATGATACGACACCAGATTCTTCAGCAAGAACTGCTGCATCTTTTGGTGTTCTAGCTTCAAATAAATCTGCAACTCTTGGAAGTCCACCTGTAATATCTTTAGTTTTAGAAGCGACTAGAGGCATTCTAGCAATGACTTCACCAGCAGTTATTTTTTGACCATTCACAAGGTTTACAAGTCCTCCAGCAGGTAATGGATATACTGCTGGTTGTTTAAATTCTCCAATTAAAACTGGTTTACCTTTTGAATCTACAATTTCAATTGTTGGACTCATGTCTCTTCCTGCTGAAGTTCTGTCAGCAACTTCAATGATCTCAACACTTGATAAACCTGTTAATTCATCAAGCTGTTCTCTTACAGTTATTCCGTCTTGTATATCAGTAAATTTAACTTTACCTGAAGTTTCAGAGATTATGGGTCTGGTATATGGATCCCATGATGCTATTCTGATACCTTCTTCAAGATCAGTAGAGTTAGCAACCTCCAAAGTAGCTCCATATGGCACCTTGTATTGTTCAATAATTTTCCCATTAGCATCTGATATTGAACACATAGCATTTCTTGAAACAACAACTTCAAGTTTGTCTTTATTTGTAACTGTTTTCATGTCATCCGAAAAGCTCACAACTCCAGAATTCTTATTAAAAATTGCATTTTCTTCAGATGAACTTGATGCGGCACCACCAATGTGGAATGTCCTCATAGTTAATTGAGTTCCAGGCTCTCCAATAGATTGTGCTGCAACAACCCCGACAGCTTCACCTCTGTGAACCAAATGACCTCTTGCAAGATCTCTTCCATAACAATTAGCACAAACTCCTATAGGAGCATCACATGTCATTGGAGATCTGATTTTTAAACTAGATAAGTTCAATTCTTCTATGGTAACTAGCGCATCTTCATCAAGCATTGTGTTGACTGGGAAAATTTCTTTTCCATCAGCATCAAGTATTGGCTCTGCAATTACTCTTCCTAAAATTCTATCTGTAAGAGGTTGAATAATTTCTCCACCATCAATGATTGAAGTAACCGTAATTGACTCAGTTGTACCACAATCTTCAATGTTTATTACTGAATCCATTGATACGTCACATAATCTTCTTGTTAAATATCCTGAATTGGCAGTCTTTAAAGCAGTATCTGCAAGGCCCTTTCTGGCTCCATGAGTTGATATAAAGTACTGAAGTACAGACAAGCCTTCTCTAAAGTTTGCAGTGATAGGAGTTTCAATAATCGATCCATCCGGTTTAGACATTAATCCTCTCATACCAGAGAGCTGTCTAATTTGAGCAGGTGAACCTCTTGCACCTGAATCTGCATAAATATAAACAGAATTAAAAGATGACTGATCAACATTTTCTCCATCGGGATTTTTAACAGTTTCTGAACTAATTTTTTCCATCATTGCTTTTGCGACTTGTTCATTAGCTCTAGACCAAATATCGATAACCTTATTGTATCTTTCTCCTCTTGTTACTAGACCAGAGTCGAATTGTTTTTCAATTGCTTTTACTTCTTTTTCTGATGAATCAATGATGCTTGCTTTTTCTTCAGGTATAACAAAATCATTAACGCCAATAGAAGAACCAGACCTAGTTGAAAAATCAAAACCAAGATACATTAGTTGGTCTGCAAAAATTACTGTTTTCTTAAGTCCTGCTTTTCTATATGAAGTATCAACTAATTTTGATACTGTTTTCTTGTTTAAAACGGTATTGATGTTTTTAAAACCAACTTCAGTAGGAGTTATTCTCCATATTAAAATACGTCCAACTGTGGTTTCTTCAATTGATGTCTCACCACTTTCATGAGTAATTCTGACTTTTACAGGTGAATGAATTTCTAAATTCTCTGTTTCATATGCTCTTAAAACCTCATCGGCATTACTAAATGTTCTTCCACCACCAGAAGCGTTAGCGTTATCTCTTGTCATATAGTAGAGTCCAAGAACCACATCTTGAGTAGGATTGATGATAGGTGATCCATCTGCTGGAGAGAGAATATTATTAGTTGACATCATTAAAGCTCTGGCTTCAAGCTGCGCCTCCAATGTTAGTGGGACATGGACAGCCATCTGGTCACCATCAAAGTCTGCGTTAAATGCTACACAAACAAGAGGATGTAACTGAATTGCTTTACCTTCAATTAATTTTGGTTCAAAAGCTTGTAGACCAAGTCTATGAAGAGTTGGTGCTCTGTTTAACAAAACTGGATGTTCTCTAATTACTTCTTCGAGCACTTCCCAAACTTCTGGAGTTTCTCTTTCAACAAGTTTTTTTGCAGCTTTAATTGTAGTTGCAAGCTCCCTATTCTCTAACTTTCCATAGACAAAAGGTTTGAATAATTCTAATGCCATCTTCTTAGGTAACCCGCATTGATGTAATTTCAAATTAGGGCCAGCAACAATTACAGATCTTCCAGAGTAATCAACTCTTTTTCCAAGTAAGTTTTGTCTAAATCTTCCACCTTTGCCTTTGATCATGTCAGCAAGAGATTTTAAAGGTCTTTTATTTGTACCTGTTATAACTCTTCCTCTTCGTCCATTATCCAAGAGCGCGTCGACTGACTCTTGAAGCATTCTTTTTTCATTTCTAACAATAATTTCTGGAGCATTCAGTTCCAGTAATCTTTTTAATCTATTATTTCTGTTAATAACTCTTCTATAAAGATCATTGAGATCAGAAGTTGCAAATCTTCCACCTTCTAAGGGTACTAAAGGTCTTAAATCTGGTGGTAAAACTGGAAGAACATTCATTATCATCCATTCAGGCTTATTTCCAGAATTGTTAAAAGCTTCTAATAGTTTTAATCTCTTTGAAAATTTCTTTAGTTTTGTTTCTGAATTTGTTTGTGGGATTTCTTCTCTAATAATTCTTATCTCATCATCTATATCAAGCTCTTCAAGAAGTATTTGCACTGCTTCAGCACCCATTCCAGCAGAGAATTCGTCACCAAACTCTTCGTATTTTTCTACCCACTCCTCTTCAGTAAGGATCTGTCCTTTTTCTAGTTCAGTAAGTCCGGGGTCAGTGACTATATAGCTTTCAAAATATAGGACTCTTTCTATTTCTCTTAAAGTCACATTAAGTAACAAACCAATTCTTGATGGTAAAGATTTAAGGAACCAAATATGTGCAACTGGCGCAGCAAGGTCAATGTGACCCATTCTTTCCCTTCTAACTTTTGCTAGAGTTACTTCAACACCACATTTTTCACAGACAACACCTCTGTGTTTCATTCTTTTATATTTACCACAGATACATTCGTAGTCTTTTACAGGCCCAAATATCTTTGCACAAAATAGACCATCTCTCTCTGGCTTAAATGTTCTGTAATTTATTGTTTCAGGTTTCTTAACTTCGCCAAAAGACCAAGATTTAATTACTTGAGGAGAGGCTAAGCCTGCAGAGATTGTTGTGAAGTCCTCTTGACCAGTTTTTAAAGAATTTAATAAGTCTTTCAATTTATTCTCCTAATTTTCTAAATCTAATTCGATGTTAATTCCTAGAGATTTAATCTCTTTACTTAAAACGTTAAATGATTCTGGGACATTGGCATCCATTTCATAACTTCCATCAACGATATTTTTATACATTTTCGTTCTTCCAGATACATCATCAGATTTAACAGTAAGCATTTCTTGAAGAGTGTATGAAGCTCCGTAGGCCTCAAGCGCCCAAACCTCCATTTCGCCAAATCTTTGGCCTCCAAACTGAGCCTTTCCGCCTAATGGTTGTTGTGTTACAAGGCTATATGATCCAGTTGATCTAGCATGCATTTTGTCATCAACTAAGTGGTTCAACTTAATCATGTACATGTAACCAACTGTTACAGGCCTGTCAAATTTTGATCCGGTTCTTCCATCATAAAGATTTATCTGACCTGATTCTGGTATATCAGCAAGCTTAAGAAGATCTTTAATTTCACTTTCTTTTGCACCATCAAAAACAGGAGTAGCAATTGGTAAGCCATCTCTCAGATTTTCTGCAAGCTCATTAATTTCAGTGTTATTAAGTGAATTAATATCTTCTTTATTTGCAGCATTTTGGTTATATAGTTTATCCAAATAAGATTTGAGTTCTGCAGGTTTTGCATTATCTTTAATCATTTCATCTATTTTTCTTCCTATACCTTTTGCAGCAGATCCCATATGCGTTTCAAGTATCTGCCCAACGTTCATTCTTGAGGGAACTCCGAGCGGATTTAAAACAATATCAACTGGATTTCCTTTTTCATCATATGGCATATCCTCAACAGGCATGATTTCAGAAATAACACCTTTGTTTCCATGTCTTCCTGCCATTTTGTCTCCAGGCTGAATTCTTCTTTTAATTGCCAAAAAGACTTTAACAATTTTAATTACGCCTGGTGCTAAATCATGACCCCTAGTAATTTTTGCAACTTTCTCCTCATATCTTGCTTTAATATCTTTGATATATTGCTTATATGAGGTTTCTGTTTCTTCAATAACAGTATTAATAGAATCATCACTGGTTCTTAGGGAGAAAATATCATTTAGTTTAAAAGATTCTAGTTTTTCAGCTGTGAGAACCTCTCCTCTTTTTACACCATTTCCTTTTACTGCTTTTTTAGACTTTAATAGCTCGCATAACCTTGTTTTAGTGGCTTGTTCTACAACACCCGCCTCGTCATCAGCATCTTTTTTTGACTGATCAAGATGATCTTGCTCAATTGCTTGAGTCCTTTCATCTTTTTCAACACCGTCTCTAGTGAAAACTTCAACACCTATTACTGTCCCTTTTGAGCTTGATCTTTGTGATGTGTCTTTTACATCAGATGCCTTTTCTCCAAAAATTGCTCTTAACAATTTTTCTTCTGGAGAAAGTTGAGTCTCACCTTTAGGAGTAATCTTTCCTACTAAAATGTCTCCTGGCTCAACTTCAGCGCCAACATATACAATTCCGCATTCATCAAGCTTGTTTAATGAGCCTTCTCCAACATTTGGAATATCTGCTGTAATTTCTTCTGAACCAAGCTTTGTATCTCTGGCAATACAAACTATTTCCTGAATATGAATTGATGTGAACCTATCTTCTCTTGCGACTTTCTCAGAGATTAAAATTGAGTCCTCAAAGTTGTATCCATTCCAAGGCATAAAAGCAATTCTGATATTTTGCCCTAACGCTAACTCCCCATTATCAACAGAGGGTCCGTCAGCAAGAATATCGTCTTTTTTAACGACATCGCCTGCTTTTACAATCGGGCGTTGATTAATACAAGTATTCTGATTTGATCTTGTATATTTAATTAGATTATAGACGTCTGAAGCAGTTTTAGACTTCTTGTCGGTTACACGAACAACAATTCTAGAAGCATCAACACTTTCTACAACTCCTGAATTTTTAGCAACAATACAGACTCCTGAATCTCTTGCTACAACAGTTTCTAATCCAGTTCCTACTAGTGGTTTCTCAGCTCTTAGAACAGGAACTGCTTGTCGTTGCATGTTAGATCCCATTAAAGCTCTGTTAGCGTCATCATGCTCTAGAAATGGTATTAAAGAAGCAGCAATTGAAACAACTTGTTGTGGAGATACATCCATCAAATCAATTCTGTCTGGGGACATTAACTCAAATTCATTTGCATGTCTTACAGCAACAAGATCATCTACAAATCTATTGTTTTTATCTAGCATTACGTTTGCTTGTGCAATAACATGCTCAGCTTCATCAATTGCTGACAAATATATAATTTCGTCCGTAACCTTACCTTTTGATACTTTTCTATACGGAGTTTCAATAAAACCATATTGATTTGTTCTTGAATATGACGCAAAAGAATTAATTAATCCAATATTTGGTCCTTCTGGAGTTTCAATTGGACAAACTCTTCCATAATGAGTTGGATGAACGTCTCTCACCTCAAATCCAGCTCTTTCTCTTGTAAGTCCTCCAGGCCCAAGTGCGGAAACCCTTCTCTTATGAGTAATTTCTGATAAAGGATTATTTTGATCCATAAATTGTGATAATTGGCTGGAACCAAAAAATTCTTTAATTGCTGCAGTTACTGGTTTGGCATTAATTAAATCTTGCGGTCCAAGTTCATCAGCTTCAGCCATGCTTAATCTTTCTCTTACTGCTCTTTCAACTCTAATAAGACCAACTCTAAATTGATTAGCAGTCATTTCACCAACAGATCTAACTCTTCTATTTCCAAGATGATCAATATCATCAACAATATCATGTCCGTCACGAATATTAACAATACCTTTCATAACCTCGATTATGTCCTGCTTGTCTAAAACATGTGGATTATCTTTTTTAGTATCAAGCTTAAGTCTTCTATCAAATTTCATTCTGCCTACTTCAGATAAATCATATCTTTCTTCATTAAAGAATAAATTATTAAACAAGGTTTCTGCCGAATCTTTTGTTGGTGGCTCTCCTGGCCTCATCATTCTGTATATTTCAACTAGAGCTTCTAATTTATTAGTTGTAGGATCAGCTCTCAAAGTATTTGATATGTAAGGACCTTTATCTAATTCATTTATGTACAAGCATTTAATTTGATTGATGTCATTATTTTTAATTTCTTCCAAAATCACTTCGTCAATTTCAGTGTTTGCAGAAAATAAAACTTCACCAGTCTCTTTATTAAAAATGTCTTTCGAAAGAACTTTTCCGTATAAGAATTCTTGGGCTAATGATATTTCAGAGGCTTTAGAACCTGTAAGCTCTTTAATGTGACGAGCAGTAATTCTCTTACCAGCTTCTACATAAACTTTGCTTTTAACTTTTATGTCAACTGATAGAGTCTCACCACGAAGTCTCTCTGGAACTAATGCTACCTTTACATTATCTTTATCAATAGTAAAAATATCTTCTTCATAAAACTCGGATAATATTTCTTCAGTGCCCATATCGAGAGCTCTTAGCATAATAGTGGCTGGAATTTTTCTTCTTCTATCTATTCTGCTAAATAGAATGTCTTTAGGATCAAACTCAAAATCTAACCAAGAACCTCTATATGGAATAATTCTTGCAGAATATAAAACCTTTCCTGAAGAATGAGTTTTACCCTTATCGTGATCATAAAAGACGCCTGGAGACCTATGTAATTGAGATACAACAACCCTTTCAGTTCCATTGATAATAAATGAAGCATCATCAGTCATTAATGGTACTTCGCCCATAAATACTTCACCTTCTTTAATATCTTTTACTTCTTCAAAATTAGAATCTCTATCAAATAAAACTAATTTAACTTTTATTCTTAGCGGTGCAGAATATGTCAATCCTTGTATTAAACATTCTTGAACGTCGTATGTATTTTTGCCAAGTTCATAAGATACATACTCTAAGGCTGCATTACCTGAAACACTTTTAATTGGAAACAAGGATTGAAAAACTTCCTCAAGTCCTTGTTTCTTTCTTGCCTCAGGTGCCACATCAGCTTGCAAAAATTCAGCATAAGAATTAGTTTGGGTTTCAATCAAGTTTGGTAGATCCATCACCTGAGCGAAGGTACCAAAATTCTTTCTTATTCTTTTCTTTTCTGTATAGCTATATGGCATAAATGCTTCCTTATTAATTTAATATGATTGTTTTACTTAAGTTCGCCAGTAGCTCCAGCTTCAGTAAGCTTTGCTAACATCTCTTCGGCTTCCTCTTTTTTAACACCCTCTTTTAAAGTACTAGGTGCTCCATCAACCATATCTTTTGCTTCTTTTAAACCAAGTCCAGTTATAGCTCTTACAGCTTTAATAACTTGAACTTTTTGATCACCTACTGCTGCTAAAACAACATCAAATGCATCTTTCTCTTCAGCTGCTGGAGCGTCACCGTCTCCACCTGCTGCTGGTGGTGCTGCTGCAACAGCTGCTGCTGCTGTAACACCAAATTTTTCTTCAATAGCTGAAATAAGATCTACTAGATCCATAACTGACATTTCCTCTATTGCTTTTAAGATATCATCTTTATTAGTTGCCATTCTATTCTCCTTATAATTTAGGCTGACGCCTCTTTGTTGTCTCGAACTGCTGTTAGTACTCTTGCAAGCTTGCTTGGAACTTCATTTAGTAAAGTTGCAAACTTACCTACTGGAGCCTGTAATACATTGGCAATAAGTCCATATGCTTCTTCTTTAGAAGGAAGTTTTGCCAAAATATCAATTTGGCTTCCATCTAATAATTGCCCTTCAACTACTAGAGCTTTAATTTCAAGTTCATCAAAATTTTTGGCATAAGTCTTGAGCAATTTTGCAGCTGCACCCGGCTCTTCGAAAGAAAAAGCAAATAGTGAAGGTCCAATAAGAACTTCGTCAGAACATCCAAAATCAGTTCCTTCAAAAGCTAATTTAGCCAATGAATTCTTTATCACTTGGATATGAATACCTGACTGATTTGCTTTAGTTCTAATCTCAGAAAGCTCAGATACTTTTAAACCTCTAGCATCAGAGATGACTAATGAAGAAGCATTTGATGCAACTTCTTTAACATCCTGTACTATTTTTTCTTTTTCACTCTTAGATAATGCCACAGCAATTCTCCAATTAAAGCCTTTCGGCTATTTGGCGACAAATTGCAAAAATTACAATTTGAACACCCCCTACGTAGGCAATTAAGTCTTTCGACACCTACGGTCTTCGACGGCTGCGTAAAACGCAACTATCTAGTTTTACATCTCTGTAAAACTAAAACTTATCCCAACTCACCAGGGTTTATTTTTATACCTGGTCCCATGGTGCTACTAATGGCAATGTTGCCAATATAAACACCTTTAGCAGATGCTGGTTTTAATTTTTTTAATTCCTCTAATAAAGCTGAAGCATTTGCTTTAATTTTGTCTCCATCAAAGGATACTTTGCCAATACTTCCATGAATAATTCCATTTTTATCTGTTCTAAATCTTACTTGTCCAGCTTTCACATTTTTAATAGCTGTTTCAACATCATCAGAAACTGTTCCAGTTTTTGGATTCGGCATTAGTCCTTTAGGTCCAAGTACCTGACCCAATTTACCAACTACCTTCATTGCAGCATTTGATGAAATAACAACATCAACGCTAATTTCTTCTTTTTGAAACTTTTCTGCTAAATCATCCATTCCAATAAAATCAGCTCCTGCTTTTTCAGCCTGACTGGCATGATCACCATCTGCAAATACTGCTACCTTCACTTCTTTACCAAGACTATTTGGTAAAGTAACAGCTCCTCTAACATTTTGATCAGATTTATTAGGATCTACTCCAAGTTTCACAGATATATCAATCGATTCATCAAACTTTTCAGACTTAACAGATTGAATGATTTCCATCGCTTCAGTGATTGAGTAAGATTTTTCAGGATCAAGTTTTTCCTGAATGATTTTTTGTTTTTTAGTTACGCTACTCATAAGTCTGTTTCAACACCCATACTTCTTGCTGTTCCTGCAATGATCTTCACTGCAGCATCCATATCATTTGCATTTAAATCTGGTTCTTTTGCCTTTGCTATATCTTCTAATTGTGCTCTAGTTAATTTTCCAACCTTTTCTCTGTTAGGTTCACCACTTCCTTTTTGAATATTTAGAGCTTTTCTAATTAAAACAGCTGCTGGTGGAGTTTTTACAACAAAATCGAACGATTTGTCTTCATATACATTTATAACAACTGGAAGCGGCATGCCTTTTTCAGATTCTTGAGTAGCAGAATTAAATGCATTACAAAAGTCCATTATATTAAGTCCAACTTGGCCCAAAGCAGGTCCTACTGGAGGACTTGGATTTGCACCTCCGGCTGGAATTTGTAACTTTAATACATTAACTACTTTTTTTGCCATTATGTTTTCTCAATTTGCATAAAATCTAACTCAACTGGAGTTGCCCTACCAAGGATTTGAACAGAAACTTTAACCATATTTCTCTCATAATCAACGTTTTCAACCACCCCATTAAAATCATTAAATGGTCCATCACAAACTCTTATAACTTCTCCAGGCTCATAAATTGTTTTTGGAGCTGGTGCATCTTCGCCAACTTCAATTCTATTAATAATATTATTAACATCTTCCTCAGATATAGGTAGAGGCTTATCTCTAGTTCCGCCTACAAAACCTGAAACACGAGGAGTAGATTGAACTAACTGCCACGAATCATCTTCTAAATTCATTTGAACTAATATATAACCAGGGAAAAACTTCCTTTCTGTTGTTTTTTTTGCGCCGCCTTTTAATTCTACAATTTGCTCTGTAGGTATTAGGATTTCTCCAAACTTTTCAGATAGGTTATTTAATGCAATTCTCTCCTCAAGAGCAGCTTTAACTTTCTGCTCATAGCCTGAATAAGCTTGTATCACATACCAATCCATTATTATCCTAAAACTAAACCTGTTAAAAAACTAAGAAGGGATTCAAGTCCCCAAAAAAATAAACATAAAACAATGATTGCACCAAACACGATCATAAAAGTTTGTGTTGTTTCCATTCTTGTTGGCCAAACAACTTTTCTTATCTCCGTTCTTGATTCTCTCATTAACTTAATAGCATTTGTACCGAAGCTTGTAATGGCAATTATTGCAAGTCCAATAATGAAAAGAAATAACACACCAAGAACTCTATATAAGAATGCAACCTCGACAAAGTAGCTATTTCCAACAACAGCTGCAGCAAATACAATTAATGCTAATAACCACTTAAGGTTATCAAGAGTTTTTGAAGTAGACCCTTTATTCATAATTCAACTCTCTACCAGCTCGTTCCTCATGGCAGGCCAGGAGGGACTCGAACCCCCAACCCCCGGTTTTGGAGACCGATGCTCTACCAATTGAGCCACTGGCCTATAATTTTTCATTTTCCTCAAAGACAAACAAGCCGAGGCATAAAGCCTCGGCCAAAAAGTCTTATGTTACTCTACTATTTTTGATACTACGCCAGCACCAACAGTTCTTCCACCCTCTCTGATTGCAAATTTCAAACCTTCGTCCATCGCAATTGGAGCAATTAATGAAACAACCATTTTGATATTATCTCCAGGCATAACCATTTCAGTACCTTCAGGTAATTCACAAGCACCTGTTACATCAGTTGTTCTGAAATAAAACTGAGGTCTGTAATTATTCATAAATGGAGTATGTCTTCCACCTTCATCTTTACTTAAAACATATATTTCAGCTTCAAATTTTGTATGAGGTGAAATTGATTTAGGTTTAGCTAAAACTTGTCCTCTCTCAACAGCATCTCTTTCGACGCCTCTTAAAAGAATACCGCAATTCTCACCAGCTCTTCCTTCATCAAGAGATTTTCTGAACATTTCAACACCGGTACAAGTTGTATCAGTTGTTTCTTTAATACCAACGATCTCAAGAGGATCTCCAGTATTAACAATTCCAGTTTCAATTCTTCCTGTTACTACGGTACCTCTTCCAGATATTGTGAAAACATCCTCAATCGGCATTAAGAAATTACCATCAACAGGTCTTTCAGGCTCAGGAACATATGTATCTAAAGTCTCAATTAATTTTTGTACTGAAGGAACACCAATGTCTGAAGTATCTCCTTCAAGTGCTTTTAAAGCACTTCCTACGATAATAGGTGTATCATCTCCAGGGAAATCATATTCATTTAATAGCTCTCTAATTTCCATTTCAACTAACTCAATCATTTCAGCATCATCATTTTGATCAGCTTTGTTCATGTATACAACTATGTAAGGAACACCAACCTGTCTTGCAAGAAGAATATGCTCTCTTGTTTGAGGCATTGGTCCATCAGCAGCACTTACAACAAGAATTGCACCATCCATTTGTGCAGCACCAGTGATCATGTTTTTAACATAGTCAGCGTGACCTGGACAGTCAACGTGTGCATAGTGTCTCGCTGTTGATACATACTCTACGTGAGAAGTAGCGATTGTGATCCCTCTCTCTCTTTCTTCTGGAGCATTATCGATATTAGCAAAATCAACTGCATCACCACCATAAACCTCTGCAGCCACTTTTGTTAAAGCAGCAGTAAGAGTAGTTTTACCATGGTCAACGTGACCAACAGTACCCACATTAACGTGGGGTAAGGTTCTCTCGAATTTTTCTCTAGCCATTTTTATGCCTCTCTAAAATTGTTATAAATTGGAGCTCATAACCGGACTTGAACCGGTGACCTCTTACTTACCAAGCAAGTGCTCTACCGCTGAGCTATATGAGCCCGTTCATAAGCATCCTATTTTTGGTGGCGTATTATCCCTCTAAAAGGCTATAAACTCAACCTTTTTTAGAAGATATTTTAAGTACGCTTTTTCTTATAAAAATCAATGGTGGAGAGGGTAGGATTCGAACCTACGTAGCCGAAGCGGCAGATTTACAGTCTGCTGGTATTAACCACTCACCCACCTCTCCATTTAAAGGTAGCTATTTTTGTTCTAGAATGACTTTAAGTCAACTAATTTCTTACATTGAACGAGCTTAATAAAGACATAATTTTAAAGGATTTGCCATCAAAAAGGCTTAATCTTCATATTTATGATGAAATTGACTCTACAAACGACGAAGCTAAAAGAATTGAAAGCATAAAAGAGTTTCATATTTTTATTGCAGAAAAACAAACAAAAGGAAGAGGAAGACACGGTAAAAAGTGGTCTAGCCCCAATACTGGCAACATATACATGACAATCAGCACTAATCAAAATATCTCACAAATAAGCCCAATCAGCTTAATTTCCGGTCTTATCTGCAAAAAAGCTGTTGATAAATTAATAAGAAAACCCTTAATAATGCTTAAATGGCCAAATGATATTTTATTTAATGATAAAAAAATTGGAGGTATTTTGGTTGAAACTGAAATTAATAAGGAAAATATCAAAACCATTATAGGAATAGGCATAAACTTAAATATAGATAAAGAAGAATCATGGTGGGGCGATTTATCTAAATTTGCTCTTGAATCAAAAAGAAATGAGCTTATTAATTTAATATTGGTCGAGTTTTTAAACGTTTTTGATAATTCTTATGATAATTGGCCTGATGATTGGAAAAAGAGTTGTATGCATATAAACAAAGAAATTGAAATATACGATGGAAAACGCCATCAAAAAAAAGGTATTTTTAAAGATATAGATGCCCAAGGAAATGCAGTAATTGAATCTAATGAAGGTGAAGAAGTTATTGCAACTGGTCAAATAAGCATAAAAGGAGTTTATTAAGCATGATTCATTTTATTAAAAATATTCCCATTAATAACAATGTACCTGAAAATTATAAAGAGATAGTTTTCGGCGCTGGATGTTTTTGGGGAGTTGAAAGAAAATTTTGGGATTTACCAGGAGTTTTTTTAACCTCTGTTGGATATTCAGGTGGGGATACTGAAAATCCCTCATACGAAGATGTATGTTATAGAAATACAAATCATGCTGAGGTTGTAAAAGTTATATATGACTCAAATGTCATAGATCTAGAGGCATTATTGAAAATTTTTTGGGAATGTCATGACCCTACTCAAGGAATGCGACAGGGGAATGATATTGGAACTCAGTATAGATCTGTAATTTTCTGTTCAAATGAGCATGATATTGAACGAGTTACTAATAGTAAAGAAAAGTTTCAAAACATTCTAAGAGCCAATAAATTTGGTGATATTACAACTGAAATAAGTTTAATTAAAAACTACTATTTTGCGGAAGAATATCACCAACAGTACCTAGCCAAAAACCCTAATGGATATTGTGGACTAGGTGGAACTGGTTGTACTCTAGATTAATTATTAATCAGGATTGTACTGAAGCAAAACTTGCTCCATATATGTTCTAACCGGTTTAAATGAAGTTCCTGCTTCTTCAACAAATTGAGCAAATTGAGTTGTATTTGGATAATTGGCAAGAAAATCAAGCGCTTCAGCATTTGAGTTAAAATAGACTGATACTGAATGAGTTACATTACCTCCACCAGTATGCTGTTGTCTTAAAAGATACGCCTCACCACCAAATGATTCTTCAAACATCTTTGCAGCCATCTTTTTAAAAGCATTAAAATAGACAACTGGATTGCTAACCTCGGTAACAAAAGTAAGACCGTGATTAGCGCCTCTTCCATCACCCTCTGCTATCAAATAACTAGTTAAATTATGATAGTACGGTTGAGCTCCAGCAGCAGCCATTTCCTGTCCAAATACAGCAAATGCAGGTGAACTAGAAAATATTTCTGATGCTTCTTGGAATCTTTCAGCACTTTTGTAATAAAAATTAATCGAATGGGTAATGTTTGTATAACCTTGAAGACTAATCCTTGATAAAGCAGCCTCATATTTTTGCTCTTTTATTTCAGGAGTATTCATCATTTTATCGAATGCAGCGCCACAAGCAGGTTCATTAGGGCAGCTAAAGAAATAATTTGCTTGGAACTTTGAATAATTTGGTTCAGTATGATCATCTGCAATCAGGATTGATGACATCATAAAAATTGTTATAGATAAATATTTTTTCATAACCTAAAATTTTATTACATTTGATATAGAATTCAATACTTAATTTTAAATTTAATTTTATAAAAGGATTAATTTTTATAATTCTATAATGTAAAATCACACTCCACGCCACCTTAGCTCAGTTGGCTAGAGCAGTTGATTTGTAATCATCAGGTCGTCAGTTCGAATCTGACAGGTGGCTCCATATGATGATATTATTACTCATATGGAAGATTCTAATAATCAAAACACTTCACAAAAAGACGAGGCTTTAAAAAGAGACTTTAGAACTGGTCAATATGTTTATGTAGGCATATACCTTGTTTTAATAATATGTTTGATTGTATTTTTTAGTTAATAAATGGACTTAACAACTTACATAATCGGTAATGTTATTCTCATAGGTCTGTTGTATTGGGTTGTTACAAATAAAGATAATTAAATCTATGAAAGCATATCAAGTTGTTGAAAACGGTAAACCTCTAGAAAAAAGAGAAATAGAAAAACCTAAACCGACTGGGAAAGAAATATTAATTAAAACTGTCGCATGTGGTGTTTGTCATTCAGACGTCCATATACATGAAGGTTTTTTTAGTTTGGGGGAAAAAGCAAAACTTCCAGTACCTCTAATGACCGATGCGCTTGCTATGGGTCATGAAATATATGGTGAAGTGGTTGAGTTAGGTGAAGATGTTTCGGGTATTGAAATTGGAAAAAAATATGTTGCATATCCTTGGATAGGATGTGGTAATTGTGATGAGTGCGCTAATGATAGAGAGCATTATTGTTCACCTCTAACAACAAAAAATTTAGGCATTAATGTAGACGGTGGTTATGCTGAATACGTTCTCGTGCCTGATTCTAAATATTTATTTGATGCCGGGGATACTCCAGACGAAGTTGCTGGAAGTTACGCTTGCAGAGGTTTGACTGCATACAGTGCGCTTAAAAAAGCAGATTTAGTTAAAGGTCAAAATTCTGTTGTTATCATAAGCGCTGGAGGGCTCGGATTACTCTCATTAAAAATCATTCAAGCAGCCTACTCGATTAACCCTATAGTTGTTGATATAGATGATGAAAAACTTCAGCTAGCAAAACAAGCTGGAGCATCTGAAGTAATTAATTCAAGAGACGAGAAGTTGTTCGAAAAAATTGCAGAACTTACTAATGGTGGTGCCACCAGTGTCATTGATTTTGTAGGTGCAGCTGAGACGTTTGAGCTTGCATCTGGAATGTTCGGTATGAAAAGAGGTGGTACATATGTAATTGTTGGCTTGATTGGAGGAGAAACAAACTTACAGCTTCCAATGACAACTTTAACTGCAAGAACCATTCGAGGAGTCTATGTTGGAAGTCTGCAAGAAATGAGTGAATTAATGGAGTTTGTAAGAGAAAACAAGATTGAACATGTAGAGGTTGAAAAAAGAAATGCCTCAGAGGCAAATAAAACTTTAAATGACTTGAAAAATGGAAAGATTAATGGTCTAGTATGCCTTACCCATGATCATGAATAAAAAATATCTACTATATTCATTCCTATTTCTAGCAAGTTTGTCATTGCACAGCTTTGCGGATCATCATGATCACTTCAGCTTTGAAGATGAGCATTTGGCTAAATGCCAAGCTTGTGAAGAAAATGTTGAAATTAAAATTGCTTCAACAAAAAATAAAGGCAATTTTTTAAAAGAATCTCCTGAAACAAATCTAATCAATAGATTTGTAAGTCAAAAACAAAAATCAAACCTATCAAGAGCTCCACCTTTAGATTAGTTAATTAATTTTTTAACTAATTTTTCATAAAGGAGGCAATATGAAAAAATTTTTAAACGCAATTATTGTTTTAATTGCATTTCATTCGATAAACATAACTTCACAAGATGAGGTACAAGAAATAGTTGTTACTTCGGCTTTTATCGATACAAGTGAAATTAATAATCCACTATACGTCATTGATGGTGCTGAATTCTCAGATGGAGCAACGACAAGTTTGGGTGATGCGATTGATGAGTATCTTGGTCTTTCAATTGCAGACTATGGTTCAGCAGTTGGCCAACCAATAATTAGAGGCATGTCAGGCCCAAGAGTAAAAATACTTAAAAATGGTGTCGTGAACAGAGATGTTTCTGGTCTTGGCGTTGATCACTTAAATGACGTAGATTTGAATGATATTTCTCAAGTAGAAATTGTCAAAGGACCTTCATCACTTCTATACGCAAATGGGACCATAGGAGGAATTATCAATGTTGTTGATGATTTAATTTCAACTAAGAATTTTGAAATTCCTGAGGTTTCAGTTGGATATGAATCTCAATCTGTAAATGACGGAAATTCAGAATTTGTTAATTTAAAAGGCAATGTTGGTGGATTTAATGTTAATTTTGGCTATAAAAATACTGATTTTGGAAACTATGATGTTCCTAGTGGTGCTGTAATTCATTCAGAGGAAGAGCATCATGATGAAGATGATCACGATGAAGATGAACATCATGAAGATGAGCATTCTGAGGAAGATTTAGGATATATAAATAACTCAGATTTTGCTGTTGAGGCAACTAAGTTCGGTGTATCTAAAGTAACAGACTGGGGCTACATTGGATTTGGAATTGATAATCTTGAAAGTGTTTATGGTATTCCATTTCATGGCGACGAGCACGAAGATGAACATGGTGACGAACATGGTGATGAAGAAGAGCATGGTGAAGAAAGAATTTTTTCCACAACTGATTCTGAAACTTTTTCTATAAGAGGTTCATATAATGTTAATGGAAATCTTGTTAATAAAGTTGACTTTACATACCGAGATTCAGATTACTCACTTACAGAAGGTCATGAAGAAGAAGAACATGAAGAAGAAGAAGATCATGAAGAACTTGGTCCAACCGTTTTCATGAATGAGGCTGTTGAGTATGGTGCTACTTTTGATATTTCAAATGACTCTTCAACTCAAAAGGTTGTTGTAAATTTTGTTGATGAAGATAACTCTATTGTTGGTGAAGAAGCATTTATGAATCCTGCTAATAGTAAAGAATTCACAATCGGTTATTACCTCAGTAAAGATTTAGGAATATATGATCTTGATGTCGGCTTTAGACACGACCAAATAGAAAGAAGTGGAAGTGTTACTGAAGAAGAACATGATGATGATCATGGAGATGAGCATGGAGAAGTAGATTATTACAATATAGATGATTCTACTAACAGTTTTGCTGTAACTCTTGGTAGAAGTCTAACCGATAATCTTGGTATTAGTCTTGGTTATGCTAGTGTTGAAAGACTGCCATCTTCAATTGAACTCTTCATGAATGGACCTCATATGGCAACAGGAAGATTTGAAGTCGGTGATCCAAATCTAAACAGTGAAACTTCTAATAACTTTGATATCACTTTTAATTTTGATAATGGTGATTTCTATGCTTACGCAAGTTTTTATATCACTGATGTGGATAATTATATTGCTTTAATAGATGAAGAAGATGATCACATGGATGAAGATGAACATCATGAAGACGAAGATGATCATCATGAAGAGGAAGGTGAACATCATGAAGACGAGCATGATGATCATGGTCATGGTAATTTGATTCATGCTAATTACATGCAAGAAGATGCTGAGTTTGATGGATACGAGATTGAAATTGGAAGAAGTTTTGATCTTGGCTCTGGTGAGCTTGCTTTATCTTTCGGAAGAGATGTTGTGAATGCTGAATTCGCTGATGGACATTACATACCAAGGATTAATCCAGCAAGAAACATTTATTCTTTAGTTTATACTCAAGATGATTTGCTCTTTAAGCTAATGCTTAAGGATGTTGAAAAACAAAATGATATTGGTGAAGGTGAAACAGCAACTGATGCTTATCAAATGCTTAACACACGACTAACCAAAACATTTAATGGAATGGGTGAAGGTGAATTAAAAGTTTCGCTTTTCGCTAATAACCTTCTTGATGAAGTTGCCAGGAATCACTCTTCTTTTGTGAAAAATGAAGTTCCTCTTCCTGGAAGAAACTATGGATTAAAATTTAATCTAACCTTCTAATATTTCAATATAGAAATTAAACTGGCCCAAATTTGGGCCAGTTTTTTATGTTCATTAAAACCTCTATAATCAACATTATGCGATTAATGATAAAAGTCTTTTCTTTGTTAATTTTTTCTTTTTTTATTCACTCAAACGAAATTGAAGAAATAGTTGTGACAGGAACACTTCTAAAAAATGCAGAAAGTGATTTATCGCCTGTTCAACTTATTAATGAAAATGATTATAAAAATTTTAATATCACAAATATTGGTGAAATAAGTAAGTATTTGAACGTAAGCTCAGGATCTAGATTTCAAACAAATGCACTTGAAGGGGTTGATCAGGGCATGTCATCAATTACATTAAGGGGTTTGGATGCTTCCGCAACTTTATTACTATTAAATTCTAGAAGACATACTTTTTCAGGAACACCATCCAATAACGGAAATGGCTACATTGATGCAAATATTGTTCCAGAAATTGCTATTGAAAAAATAGAAATCCTAAAAGAAGGTGCAACATCAATATATGGCTCAGATGCAATTGCTGGAGTTGTTAATTTTCTTACATTTAGAGAATTTGAAGGATTAAGGGTTAAAGCCGGTAAACAGACTACTACAAACTATAATCAAGATGATAATAGTTTTGGTATTTTGTTTGGAACAAAAATCCTAGATGGAAAACTTGTGATTGGTTTCAATGCGCTTGAGAGGTCTCCATTGTCTGCAAGTGAAATAGATGGAATTGCTGAATTGGGATTAAGTGGTCTTGGTAAAACCTTCAAGGTGCTTGGTCCGGATATTGTTTCATCTGGACTTTTTGCTGGAGCTTACCCAAAAGTAAGTCAATTTGTTCCAGATCCAAATTGTGAAGAAAATGGCGGCGTTCTTGATGGAAGTTTTTGTAGATTTTTATATGGAGAAAGATTCAATATTGTAAATGATGAGGATCATCAAAAAATTTATTTGAATTTTTCAAAAGAAACGGGGGTTTTAAAACATAATTTCCATTTCATATCATCTAAAGTTAATGTAAACGATAATCCTCAATCTCCTTCATATCCTGCTCTTCCTTTTTTATCAAGAAATATTGAGCCTGGTGAGGGCGGGAGCCCTTTTAATGTTCCAGTTGTATGGTATGGCAGACCTCTTGGTTCGGAATTCAAGTCACCCTACTCACCTAAAGACATTGAACAATTTAATGTTAATTACAGTCTTTCTTTTTTAATCAATCAAACAACTGATGCCGATATATCTATAACTGTGAGTGAGCACTCCAATGATCACTTTAGGCCTGATATTATTGATTCAAGATTTCTTGCTGCCATAAAAGGAAATGGTGGTCCTGATGGAAATCTTACTTGGAATATATTTGATTCAACTCAAAATCCAAAATCTCTTATTGATTATGTTAGAGGCGCAGAAGTTTCATCAAAAGTAGCTGACCTTATTTCTGTACATGGAATATTTAATAGGAAATTAAAAAACCTCAATTTAGCTTATGGGTTTCAACTAAATAAAGAAAGTTTAGATATTTATTATGATGAAGTTAGTAGAGCTGAGTTTGATAAGGATGGAAAGTTAGTGAAAACAGCTGACCTTTTCTTTCTGGGTGGAGGAATTAATTTATCCAAATCAAGGACTAGCAATGCTTTATTTCTTGAAATAGAAAAAAGTATTCAAGAGGCTTTAGATTTAAGAGTTGCAGCAAGATATGAGTCTATGAAGAATGAATCATCATTCGATCCAAAGATTTCATTGAAATATAATGTAGCTGATGCTCTAACAATTCGATTTTCCAAAGGAACCGCTTTTTCTGCACCATCTATGGCGCAAATGTACTCAAGTGAAATTAATCTTGGAAGCGTAAGAGACGTTAATGATTCGGTTTTTGTAAGACAAGCCTCAACAGGTAATCCAAATTTGAAACCAGCTACCTCAACAAATTCAAATATTGGACTAATATTTCAAAGAAATGATCTTAGAATTAGCATAGATGTTTGGGAGATAGAATATGAAGATAGAGTCGAGGTCGAAAGTGCTCAAGCAATATTATCTTCAAATCCATTTGGACCGAGTATTACAAGAAATGAATTTGGTGATCTTATAGGAGTTACAACTACCTACTTCAATGAAGATAATACTTTGGTAAAGGGGATTGATCTTCAAATGCAATATCTTATAAATTTTAAGCAAAGCGATCTGTCTATAAATTTGATGGGTACTAACTTATCTGACTTTAAAACTCCTAGCCTCACAAATCAAAACTTAATGATTAATCGTGTTGGGAAGTTTAATTTTGATACTCATACTTTTTCTCTACCAAAAAAAAGAATTAATTCTTTTGTAAACTGGAACTTCAAAGACTTAAGCTTAAGCTTAAACTCAAGATATTTGGATGGATATATTAATGAAAGAGCCATTACCGGATTAGGACTAACATATGGGTATTCTAATCAAGTTAAATCTTTCTTTGTTCATGATATATCACTTAACAAAAAGCTATTCGTTTCGAGTGGTCAACTTGATTTAAGATTATATCTTTCAAATATATTCGATAAATCTGCTCCGAGGTTATATGATGCACCTGATTTTAGTTTTGATACGAGATTGCATGATCCAAGGGGAAGAATTCTAGGATTAAATGTTGAGTATAATTTCTGATTTTTAAAATTTTTCAAAAATATGGATAACCTTACTAATTCTATTGATCAAGTAGTTGAAGAAAATTCTTTACCACATGAATGGTCAAAGGAAGTGCTTGCTGAGTTAAAAGACTTAGGAGTAAAAAATAATAAAAGAAATGACCTGAGAAAAATCCCATTTGTAACTATTGATGGCAAAGATGCCAAGGATTTTGATGATGCAGTGTTTTGCGAAGCCAATAAAGATGGTTTTGTCCTTCAAGTAGCTATTGCTGATGTAGCTGAGATTGTTGAACCTAGTTCATTTATCGACAAAGAGGCTTTATCAAGAGGAACTTCTATTTACTTTCCTAAGAGGGTTATTCCCATGCTTCATGAAGAGATTTCGAACAACTTGTGTTCATTGATTCCAAATGAAGATAGAAATGTTTTGGTATGTAAAATGAATTTTACTCAAGAAGGAGAAATTAATTCATATGATTTCTCAGAGTCTATAATAAATTCTCATAAAAGATTTACTTATAACGAAGTTGAATTCTTAAAGCAAAATAAAGACACTAATCTAAGTGCTGACATTCTTAACTCAATAAATGCCCTTGAAAAGCTTACAAAACAACTTCTTAACAATAGATCAAAAAGATATGCATTAGAAATAGAATCTTCAGAACCAACTCTTTCTTTTGGAAATGAGGGTAATATTTCTGAAATATTTATTGCAAAAAGACTATTTGCACATCAGATGATTGAAGAAGCAATGATATCTGCAAACATCTGTGCTGCTAAATTCATAAAAAAACATTTAGGGTTTGGTGTTTACAGAATTCATGAAGAGCCTGAACATTTAAAACTTGAAAACTTGAAGAAGTTTTTTTCTTTGAAAGGTCTATCAACAAAATCTTTTTCAAGTCCCTTAGAAATGATTAATAGCTTTATCAAACATGTTAATAAAGATGAAAAAAATAAAATAACCAATGTTTTAATACTTCAATCGCTGAAGAGAGCATGTTACTCAACTAAGGAAATTGGTCACTTTGGGCTTCAATTAAAAGAATATTCTCATTTTACTTCTCCAATAAGGCGATATCCTGACTTAATATCTCACAGGCTTATCAAAAATGTTCTAAATAAAAAACAACTTGATTCTAATCAAGATGATCTTGAGATGACACTTAATGATCTTTCAGACTTAGAGCAAAGAGCAGAAAGATCGTCTAGACAAGTTATTCAACGACTTATTTGTCATCATCTCGAAGGATTTATTGGAGAAGAATTTTCTTCAATAGTTGTTGGAATTACAGAATTTGGACTTTTTTGCGAAATTGAAAATCACTTTATATCAGGCCTGATCCATGTATCTGATTTAAGTCGTGATAGATATATTTTTGATAAAGAAGCAAATATACTAAAAGGGAAAAGAACAGGGAGAACTTTTAGAATTGGGCAAAAAATAAATGTTCAGCTTGTTAATGTAATCCCTGAAGAAAGAAAAATTGTTCTTGTACCAAAATAGCTATGATTAAAAAAATTGATAACAAGAGGGTGGGTTTTCATAGCATTGAGAGCATTATCAAAAATAATCCTCATAAAATTAAAAAATTATTCATACCCCAGTCAAGAGAAGACAAAAGGATAATTAATTTAATTGCTCTTGCTGAAAAAAATGGAATTAAGTATCAGGTTTCAAAAAAGCTTAAACAGGAACCTGAGGCTGAAATATTAAGTGAAAATAATTTAAGCTTTCAGGATTTAAAAATATTCTTAGAAGATCAAATTAATGAGAAGCTGAATTTATTAATTCTAGATAATATTATTGATCCAAGAAATCTAGGTGCATGTATCAGGTCAGCTGCAGTAACTAATGTAGACGCAGTCATTATTAATAAACACCACTGTGCGCCATTAAATGATGTTGCTCATTCAGTATCATCTGGTGGTGCTGAATACGTTCAGATATTCTTTGTTTCAAATCTAGTAAATTGCATAAAGTATTTAAAGGGATTAAATATCAATATTTTTGGTCTAAGTGAGCACTCTAAAACAGATTATGATCAAGCAGATTTTACTGGAAATACTGCTGTAATAATGGGATCTGAAGAAGATGGTATAAGAAAAAAAACGCAAGAAAGTTGTGATTCAATGATAAAGCTTAGCAATAATAAAAATTTTAAAAGCTTTAATGTTTCTGTTGCAACTGGGATAATACTGTCAGAAATTGCACGACAAAGAAAATGCTAAAACAAAGAACGCTTAGAAATTCAATAAAGGCTGTAGGTATCGGACTTCATACTGGCAAAAACATTAATTTAGAACTTATACCAGCTGAAATAAATTCTGGTATAAATTTTATTAGAACTGATGTCGATAAAAATCTAGTTATTCCTGCTATTGCCGAGAATGTTGGCGATACAAGTTTATCTACAGCACTAGTCAAAGATGATGTAAAAATTTCTACAATTGAGCATCTGCTGTCGGCCATTGCTGGTCTTGGAGTTGATAAT